>NZ_LT635781.1:51928-190814 GCF_900128425.1 Anaerococcus urinomassiliensis | reverse complement strand
CGGCACCCAGATTTACTCCAGACACCTAACACTCATCGTTTACGGCGTGGACTACCAGGGTATCTAATCCTGTTTGCTACCCACGCTTTCGTACCTCAGCGTCAGATAATGGCCAGAAAGTCGCCTTCGCCACCGGTATTCCTCCTAATATCTGCGCATTTCACCGCTACACTAGGAATTCCACTTTCCCTTCCATCTCTCAAGTTAAACAGTTTTAAAAGCTTACTATAGTTGAGCTATAGCCTTTCACTTCTAACTTTTTTAACCGCCTACGTACCCTTTACGCCCAATGATTCCGGACAACGCTCGGTCCTTACGTATTACCGCGGCTGCTGGCACGTAATTAGCCGGACCTTATTCGTATAGTACTGTCATTTTCTTCCTATACAAAAGATTTTTACAACCCGAAGGCCTTCTAAATCACGCGGCGTCGCTGCATCAGGGTTGCCCCCATTGTGCAAAATTCCCCACTGCTGCCTCCCGTAGGAGTCTGGGCCGTGTCTCAGTCCCAATGTGGCCGTACACTCTCTCAAGCCGGCTACTGATCGTTGCCTTGGTGGGCTGTTATCTCACCAACTAGCTAATCAGACGCAAGTCCATCTTACACCGCTAACACTTTGATTAATACTTCATGCGAAGTATTAATGTCATAGGGTATTATTCTCCGTTTCCAGAGGCTATCCCCTTGTGTAAGGCAGGTTACTCACGCGTTACTCACCCGTTCGCCACTAATCCATTCATCGTCATTCCGAAGAAGTCTAATGAGTTTCATCGTTCGACTTGCATGTGTTATGCACGCCGCCAGCGTTAATCCTGAGCCAGGATCAAACTCTCATGAAAAATATTTATGAGAGCTTTTGATTCAAGCTCTTCTCATTTACACTGATCTAAAATCAATGCGTGATTTATTTTTTAATCATCCGTTTCAAAGAATCAACTTGGATAAGTTGTCAATAACTTATTTAAAGTTTTTTGATAGGTTGATTATGTTTTACATAATCATTGATATTAAATTTCATTGTAGATGTTTTTAAAACATCTGGTTCAATGCGATTCTTATTGAATCGACTTTTATAGTCTACCATTTAATTTTTATCTTGTCAAATCTTTTTGTAAGTTTTTTACAATAAATTTACTTGACCTTTACAAATTAAGTGTATCGACTTTTTATAGTCTATCACCTTTTCGCTGCTTTGTCAAGAGTTTTTTTATTGTTTTAAAAATTCTTGACTAGCCTTTTTGGTGTCGACTTGTACTATTATACACAGGTCATTTTTTTATGTCAAGTCTTTTTTAATTATTCTACTTGATAGTTTACTATTGATACCATTTTGCCGTCTTTGTCTTGGATTTTCCTTATCTTCTTGTCAAAATCTATTCTGGTTAACCAAATATTTTTTTCACATCCAAGGCATTTTAATTTGATGTCTGCACCTGTGCGTTCGATTTTCCATTTATTTTCTCCGCATGGGTGTCCTTTTTTTAGGCTTACTATATCTCCCGTTTTATATTTCTTCATTTGCAACCTTTCCTTTTGTTACCGCTACTACTTGAGTACTAGGATTTAGATTTCTTTGGTACATTTCCTCTATTATTATTTTTCTTTCTTCTCTAGCTAGTGCCCATTGATAACCTGGCATAGCAATACCTGTTGTTTTTGCTACATATGATTTTTCATTCATTTCCATGATACCAAATAGTCTAACATCTTCTAATATATATTTTGCCAGGTCCTTGTTTGTCTTTAATTTTTCTCTTACATTTATTACAATCTCTTCTAGTTCTTGGTAAGAAACTTCATAGGATAGATAAATGTTGCATTCAAATTTGATTGGCACGCTGTTCAAATTCTGTACGTTTGTTATTTGCGAATTTGGTATAGTATGCAAGGATCCATCATAGTCTCTAATCTTTGTGTGTCGCATGCCAAGGGTTTCTACAGTACCTTCAACTCCTGCTGCCTTTATCCAATCCCCAACTCTAAAGGTATCATCTACGATTATTATTGTTCCAGTTACTATATCTTTGACTAGAGTTTGAGCACCAAATGCTATGGCAACACCACCAATTCCTGCTGTAGCTATGATAGAGCGAGTGTTTACTCCAATCATATCAAGGATTATCATTACTATTATAAAGCCAAGTATAAATTTCACTACGGAATACAGGTTCTTACTTAGCGTTTCTATTCTTACTTTCCTATAGCCATCTTGATCCATTTTGTCATCAAAGGCCTTCTTTATAATTCTAGATATGACTTCTAATAATAGTTTACCTAGAACTATAACTATGACTACTAGTATAAGATCTTTTATTATGCTTGCTTTCGTTATTTTTTCTATGTTATTCATATAGACTCCCTTCTTATAGTATATAATATATTATAGCCTTAAATTTTATCAAAATAAAAGCAGCTTAAAGCTGCTAAATATTATCTATTCTTTTTATTATCTCATGAGCCAATCTTTTATGAAAATCTTCTCTCATATGAAGACCATCTATAAAATATGATGGTGGTATTTTTCTTGCATCAAGAGTCGGATAAGGCAACTTCGTTAACATTTCACCATAAGTATCCATGTTATTGTTGATAAGCTCATATATAGGGTAGGCTTCTTCCTCTTCTATATATGGAGGAATTATAATAAGATTTTTATCTGCCTTTGATAATTTTAATAATTCTTTTATGTTTGCAAGGGCAATTTCAGCTGAAACTCCTTGGTATAGATCATTAGTTCCTGCAAAGACTATTAACAGATCGCACTTACTAGCCTTAAATCTTTTAAGCAAGTCAGAAGTCATATCACCGTTTCTACCCAAGTTCATGGTTTCATAGCCTGCTTCTTTGAGGTAATCTACGTATGACTTTTCTACTAAATATCCTTCGGTGAAGGAATCTCCTAGGCAAATAATTTTCATTTATTGTATTTTTCCAAAGCCAAAGCTGTTCTTGATGGTATATATATTTTGATCCCATCATAGTCTGTTCCGGCTAGCCTTTCTGTCTTGTATACATAGTCATGAGAAATTCTTCCTAGCCCACCAAATCTTATCTCATCAGTATCTAAAACCGTCCTGAATTCTCCAACATCGTGGATTGGCAAAGCAAATGATTCATAGGAATTTGTAGGATGGAAGTTAAATAGGTAGACTATATCCTTATTTCTAAAGGCGATAATCTTTCTGTCATTGTCAAGCCATAATCTAAATGTGGTACTGCCTAATTGATCGTACTTTTTGACGTGTTCAATCATAGCCTTATCAAAATCACCTAGGTAATGATATTTTAGATATTCTGCATCTAGAATAGACCATTTTCTTGTAGCATGTGAAAATGAGTATCCATTACCTTCTCTTGGAAAATCAATCCATTCAGGGTGTCCTGACTCATTGCCCATAAAGTTAAGGTAAGCGTCCGCTCCCATGGATATTGTAATCCACCTAATCATCTTATGAAGGGCTATGGCCCTATCAATTACATAATTTGTGTTATCTTTATCCATTGACCAATACATTTCCTTATCGGCCAAGGTGAATATTGTCGTCTTTGAGCCAACTAAAGCTTGGTCGTGGCTTTCTACATAAGATATGCGTTTTTCTTCTGGTCTATGAGTTGATAATTCATACCACATATTGGATAGATCCCAATTTTCATCTTGTTTTTCTAGGGTTTTCTCCCAAAAATCCGGCATACCCATAGCAAGCCTGTAGTCAAAACCTATACCAGCATTGGATATTGGTAGGCACATACCAGGCATACCCGACATATCTTCAGCTATAGTTATAGCTTCAGGTTTTATTTCTCTGGCCAATTCATTGGCTAATTGCAAGTAAGTTATTGCAGAAATATCAGTGTTCATGGAAAAATATTTGCTATAGTGGTCAAAATTTTCTCCACGACCGTGATTTTTATAAATCATAGATGTGACACCGTCAAATCTAAAACCATCGAAATGGAATTCCTCTAGCCAATATTTGACATTGGATAGCAAAAAGTGAAGAACTCCTGGTTTTGAGTAATCAAATAATTTAGAATCCCAATCTGGGTGATTACCTTCAGCTCCTGCGTGGAAGAACTGGTAGTCAGTTCCATCAAACTCGTTGATGCCCTCTATAGTATTTTTGATAGCATGGGAATGAACCAAATCCATAATCACATTTATCCCCATATTATGGGCTGCGTTAATCAAAGATTTAAGGTCATTGATTGGTCCATACCAAGAACTTGGAGCATAAAAGTTGCTGACTTGATAGCCAAAAGAACCATAATATGGGTGCTCAGCTATAGCCATGAGTTGGACAGTATTGTAACCGTCCTTCTTAATTCTAGGCAAGATGTTTTTTTCAAATTCCTTGTAAGTCGAAACTTTTTCTTCCTCGCCAGCCATGCCTATATGGGCTTCATATATCAACAAGTCATTTTTATTAATTTTGAAATCTTGATCAGTCCACTTAAATTTGGAACGTGGATTTTGCAATATAGCCGCAAAATCATTATTTTCATCTCTTTCTACCCTACTAGCGTAGAGAGGAATCCTATCTTTGATGGCTCCATTGGCATCAACTAAGACTTTTATCCTAGACCCATGTGGGATTGTCCTGATTCCCTTAATGAAGATTTCCCAGTCCTCATCATTTATTTTACTAAGTGGGTGGGCATGCCTATCCCAATTGTTGAAATCGCCTATCAGATATAGGCCATCGGCCTTAGGCGCCCACTCTCTGTATATCCAGCCATTTTTGACTTTGTGAAAGCCATAATAATGGTGAGCATTGGCAAAGTCTTTTAAGCTTTCGCTATCTTTTAAGATTCTTTCTTTTTGCTTTTCATATTCATTCATTCTCAGATTTATGTCGTTTTCGTAGTCTTTTATCCAAGGATCAATTTCTAATATTTCCCACTTTGCCATTGCTACCTCCTGATATTATTCTGCTCTATCTGCTATTACCTTTTGAGTGATTTCTTTTGGCACTTCTTCGTATCTGTCAAATTCCATTGAGAAAGAACCACGTGCTGATGTTTGACTTCTTAGATCGATAGCGTAGTTTAATACTTCTGCTAGTGGAGCTTCTGCCAAGATAATTTGGCTTCCATCTTCTTGTGGTTCCATGCCGAGTATTTTGCCACGTCTCTTGTTCATATCACCCATAACATCTCCCATGTTATCTTCTGGAACTTTAATTTCTAGTTTCATAACTGGTTCAAGTAATATTGGATTCGCTTCTTCTATACCCTTTTTGAAGGCTATCTTTGCAGCAGTCTTGAATGCTTGTTCGTTAGAATCTACTGGGTGGTAAGATCCATCGTATAAGGTTGCACGAATACCAGTTACTTTAAATCCTGCTAGTGGTCCTTCGAAAAGGGATTCTTCTAGTCCTTTTTCTACTGCTGGGAAGTAGTTCTTTGGAACTGCCCCACCAAATACTTCTTCGTCAAATACAAATTCTTCTTCTGTTGGTTCAAATCTGATAAATACATCTCCGTATTGGCCAGCACCACCAGATTGTTTCTTGTGTTTACCTTGTACGTCAGATTTGCCCTTGATTGTTTCCCTATATGGAATCTTGTAATCTACAACCTCTGTATTTACACCGTAATTGTCACGTAGTTTATCCATTATAACTTCTAGTTGCATATTGCCGAGACCAGATAGGATTTGTTGGTGAGTTTCTATATTTCTATCGTCTACAAATGTTGGGTCTTCTTCGATAAGTTTTTGTAATGCTTCAGAAATCTTATCCTCGTCATTTTTGCTTACTGCTTTGATTGCGTAGAATAAAACTGGTTTTGGATATTTTATTTTTTTGTATTCTATCTTATTGTCTGCTGTAGCAAGGCTATCACCTGTTGATAGGTCGTCAAGTTTTGTAAATGCACCAATATCACCTGCTATTACCTTGTCAGCTTTGATTTGTTCTTTACCTTTTAGATAAAATAGGTTTGATACCTTTAATTCCTTGCCTTTTGTCACGTCATAAATCTTGTCATCTTTTGAAACTGATCCAGATAAAACTTTAAATATTGAGATTTTACCAACAAATGGATCTGCAAGAGTTTTGAAAACTACAGCAGAGAATGGAGCATCCTCGTTTGACTCGAAAGCTTCATAGCCTTCTTTTACTCTAAATCCAATATTTGCAGCCTCATCATTGATAGATGGCATGTATTTTGTTATTACTTCAAGAAGTTGGGTTAGGCCGATTTCTTTTTCACTAGATCCTGCAATTAGTGGAACTACTGTTCCTTCAAGTATAGCTTCAGAGAGTCCATTTCTAAATTCACTTTCAGAGAATTCTTCGCCTTCAAAGAATTTTTCCATTAATGAATCATCAGTTTCTGCAACTGCTTCTATAATCTCTTCGTAAACAGCATCAACTTCTGCTAGACGAATTTCCGGTATTCCTACTTCTTTCTTTTCGCCATTTTCGTAAGTGTAGGCTTTTTTGTCTAGTACATCTATTACTCCCTCAAATTTATCGCCTTCGCCAAGCATTAGAGTTAGTGGAATAACTTTTTTGCCAAAATTGATGTGTAGGTCTGATACAACCTTGTTGAAGTTGGCATTTTCTTTATCAAGTTTGTTAACAAAGATGATTGACGGAAGATTGATGTCTTGGGTATATTTCCAGTATTTTTCTGTACCGACCTCGATACCGCTTTCTCCATCTATAACAAAAAGTGCAGCTTCGCTTGCTCTTAGGGCTTGCAATACTTCACCTTCAAAATCAAAAAATCCAGGAGAATCTATAAAATTGATCTTAAAATCTTCGTATTCGACTGGAATGATTGAAGTTTGGATAGAGATTCCTCTTTTTTTCTCTTGAGCTTCATAATCTGAAACTGTGTTTTTATCTTCAACTCTTCCTTTTTTATCGATTGCACCTGTCTTATATAATAAAGCTTCTGCAAGTGATGTCTTACCACTTGCAGAGTGGCCGACTAAAGCTAAGTTTCTAATTTTAGATGTACTATAATTTTTCATAATTTCTCCTTTGTGAAAACATTTATAAGTAATGTTTGAGTTTTAATGTATAAGTTAATTATATAGCAATTTGAAATATTTTTCCATATTTTAGAAAATGTTTTCATATTTCCATATAAAAATAGGGCACTTACTAGCACCCTATCTTTTTAATATTCTCTTTATATAGTCCATTATACTAAGAGACTTCCTAAGTTTATCACTTGGAATATACTTATTTATAGCTCTTAGAGTCTTCTTATTATCAACCGTTGTGAATATAAAATCTCCATTTTGCTTAGTGTGAATGGCAAATCTTGGGATTTTCTTTTTGAAAACAACCTCTGCTGTAATCAGGTCTACTTCCTTCCAAGGAATCTGAATATAGTCATTAGGATTTCTACTGTTGTAGTATTCAAAAGCCTTATCCCCAACCATAACCGATCCAGAGCTTGTAAAGCCCTGGAGGTGGTTGGCCTTTATAGTAAGATCAACAGTTTTGTTTTGAGATTCTACCATAGCCTACATTATATGGAAATATCTTGCTACTATACCTATAGCGAATAAAGCAAGGATAATTGTAATTGGTGAAACGTCTTTTTTGAGAAGTTTTGATACACCTAGGGTTAATAGTAATGGCAATAGTCCTGGTATTAGCATATCCAAGTTATCTTGAAGGGTTGTTACCTTTTCTGGGCTAAAGGCAGTTGCACCATAGGTGTTATAGGTCTCAAGGGCTTGCTTGATTCCTTCTGCTCCAGCTGGTAGTTCTTCCCAGTGGATATAGGTTTGTGCATCTTGGGCAACTCTTGTAATTTCTAATGGAATATTAACATTTACCCAACGTTGGACAAGAGCTCCTATGACAAACATACCTAGTATAGACGCCATGAGGGTAACTCTACCAAGTAGTCCGCCGGATAGGTCCTTTGTGATTTCATTTCCTGCTTTGTAGCCTGCTTCTTGAGTCTTCCATAGGAAGATGTATCTAATCAGATTCCAAAGTACAAAGAATAGTAGAGGTCCAATTATATTCCCACTTAGGGCAAAAGATGCACCAAGTGCTCCAAGTATTGGCCTTATAGTAAACCAGAATACTGGATCGCCTACACCTGCTAGAGGTCCCATCATTCCTACTTTTACACCGTTTATTGCAGCATCGTCAATGGCTGTACCATTAGCTCTTTCTTCTTCCATAGCTAGGGTCACACCCATTACTGGCGCAGATACATATGGGTGGGTGTTATAAAATTCCAAGTGACGTTTTAGTGCTGCCGCTTGGCTATCTTTGTCATGGTATAAGGCTTTGATAGCTGGGATTATAGAATAAGCCCAACCACCATTTTGCATTCTCTCAAAGTTCCAAGTACCTTGTAAAAATTGGTGTCTGTTGCAGACTTTCTTTCTGACAGATTCGCTTAGTTGGATTCTGCCATTTTCGCCTGTTACAAGTTCTGCTTGTTCTTTTTTAATAGTTTCTTTGTTTTCAGTCATTAGATCCCTCCTTAATAGTCATTGATTATATCGCCAAGGGGATCGCCAGAGTTTGAAGATGATCCTCCGCTATTTTGAGCAAGGCCTTTAAGTTTCATATAGATTAAGGCAAGGGCAACAGCTATGACACCTAGTCCTATCAATGTGATTTGTGGGATTGCTGCAAGGACAAAACCAAGAGCAAAAAATGGCCAGGTTTCTTTGGTACTCATCATATTTAATACCATGGCATAACCAACAGCCGCAACCATACCACCACCTATTTGCATACCTTCTTTAAGCCATGCTGGCATAGAGTTAAGGGCATCTGTTACTACCTTTGCAGGAATAAAGCAAAGGATTACTGCAGGGATTGCAATACGAAGACCTTGCATGGCTATACCTGCCCATTGAAGTCTTTCGATTTTTGCAAAGTTTGCATCTTCTGCCGCGCTGTCCATGGCGTGAACCATTGGAATAGCAAGGGTTCTTGCAAACATTGTTAGAAACAACCCAGCTACTGAAAGAGGGATTGCAAGGGTTATTGATGTTGATATAGCTTCTGTAGCATTGGCATCTCCTCCATTAAGAGCCAAAGCCATGATTATTGCTGATGCAACTGAAGCTAAAGCCGCATCTGGAGCTATAGCCGCTCCTACATTTGACCAGCCTAAGGCTAGCATTTGTAATGAACCACCTAGCATGATACCTTCTTTGAGGTGACCTGTCACAAGACCAATGAGGGTACAAGCAACTACTGGTTGGTGAAATTGAAATTGATCTAGGACCCCTTCACAACCTGCTAGGAAAGCTACTACAAAGATTAAAATAATATTAATTGCAGACATTTTTCTCTCCTAATTCATTTTAAGTTCAGATTTTGCTTTTTTGAGCATGTTTTCTAAGTTGTCAGATTTGTCAGACGGAACTTTTCTTACATCGAAACTTATGCCATAATCTTTTAGTTTTTCTATGGTTTCTACATCATCCTTGTTCATAGCAACTGCTGTGTTTAAGTTGACTTTACCTTCTGAATAAGCCATAGATCCGATATTTACTTTATCAAGCTTGCCACCTAGTTCCATAAGTTTTAGAACATCTTGTGGTTTTTCAAACAAAAGCATAGCGCGTGTTGCACCAAATCTTGGATCATCTAGGATTTCCTTCATCTTCCAAACTGGAACTACGTGAGCCTTAACTCCTGGTGGCTCAGCTTCCATTACCATTGATTTACGAAGTGCATCCTTGCTTACTGCATCTGAAACAACTATTATACGGTCTGGCTTGGTAGCCTTGGTCCAGCTAGTTGCAACTTGGCCGTGCAAGAGCCTTGTGTCTATACGGGCTAGGGCAATATCAATCTTGCCATCGCCGATAACAGTTCCTGGAGGAATTGATCCATCTGCCTTAGTCTTGGCATCTACTTCCTCTTGGCCCCTGTCAACTTCTTTGGCTTCTGCCTTTGTTTCTGTTTCGTTTAGATCTTCCGGTTTGATCTTTACTCCCTCTCTTGCTGATCCTATAATTGCCTTTGCAATGCCGTGAGAAGATTCATTTGTAAATCTTTCTGATAGAGCTTCTATGACCATTGGAAGATTCATTCCAGCAACAATGGCCCACTTATCTTCGTGACCATCTAGCAAGTTTGATGTTTGGTTAAATGGAGTGCCTCCCCATAGGTCAACTAGAAATAAAATTTGATCGCTATCAACTTTTTCTATGCAAGCTTCAAGCTCATTTTTCAAGTCATCAGGTCCCATGGATGGCAAAAGAATTGCAGATTCAAACTTTTCTTGGTCGCCAAAAATCATTTGTGCAGATTCTTTGATGCCTTCAGCAAAGTGGCCGTGACTTGCAAGTATTATTCCTACCATCTTCTCTCCTTTCCTTAAAATAAATTTTATATAAATTCAAATATTATATACTTTTATTATAGCACAGCATTAATTAATTGTATCGGCAGGATAATAAATATTCGCATCAAATCTAGCACGAGTTATAACATCCATGTAATTTTGTGTTAGTTTTAATAGCTCGTCTACTCTATTTAGGTCCTTTGTTCTCATAATCTCTTCGATCTCTACAAATTCGTAATATAGCCTTGATTTATCTTCTAGATTGTAGTTGAAATTTTCTACGCCACTTGCATGAGTTTTTGTAAGATTAAACTTATCAAAACTATTCAAAGCGTCCGGAATCTCAATAGTAGCTTCACTTCCTTGTATAGTGTTTATGATAGGAGCAGCAGAATCCTTTGATCCAATACATGAAACTTTGAAATCCTCGTAATCAAGGATGACTATGCCCGATGTATCTATGTCTTTTTCTATATTTGCAAAGTACTTGACTTCCTTTGGCAGGCCAAAAGTATCTACAGCAAAAGCTATATTATATAAGTTTAGGTCAATCAAGGCTCCACCCGAGTTCTCCAATCTAAATACCGGCTCAATAATCCCTTCTTTGAACTTGTCATACCTTGATGAGTATTGAGAATAGTTAAAGGAGACAATCTTTATGTCTCCCAAGTCTCCGATAAGCTTTTTCACTTCATTTGCATTAGGAATAAATCTGTGGCTTATTGCTTCAACTATCATCACGTCATTTTCCTTGGCTTTTTCTATGATTTTTTCGCTCTCATAAGCATTTGAAGTAAAGGGTTTTTCACAAATTATATTTTTCCTTTTATCTATAGCCTTATCCATTGCCTCAAAGTGCAGGTTATTTGGCAAAACTACATAAACGGTATCTATTTCATCATCGGTCAAGAGATCATCTATGCCTAGATAATATCTCTTTATTTCATAATCTTGGCATAAGTTCTGTAGTTTTTCTTCATTTCTTGCAGCTATGGCCATAAGGTCTATATTTTCGATTTGATTAATTACTGGCAAAACTTCATTGACAATTTTGCCTGAACCTAAAATTCCTAATTTCATTTCTTATCTCTTTCCATAATTCAATTTATTATCTTTTTTCATAATTTAAATCTTGGTCATCAAAGTCTTTTCCCAATAAAGATCTCTTGTCCATAAGTCTTATAAAATATTTTGACGAGTATAGGCTTATGAAATAAATCAAAAGTGATAGTCCAAGAGTTGGCCAAAAGGCAGCTTGGGTAAACTTTGAATCTGGAACAAAGTTTAAGACCACATAGTAAGAAGTCCATATTTGAAAAAAGCTATTTAATGGCACCGTTAAGTATATATCTTTATAAGACTTGTATTTTCTAATTAATATAAGGGTTAAAATGTCGGCTAAAAAAGCACTTATCCATATAGCCAAGACCCCAAATATGGAAAATTTTAACAAAAATATTCCAAATATAAAAGAAATCAGAGAAATAACTCCAATCCTTTTAACCCTTAATATTAGAGCAGTAAAAATAAAACTATAGGCAGGGGCCATGGCCAAGAGCCTTCCACCAGGAATTGGCAGACTACTACCCACGAAATAAAGAACAGTCCCTAAAACCACCATAAGAGCCACAGAAATCCCCATCACAGTCAGCTCTTTTGTCTTTAATTGACTCATAATCCCTCCTTTTAGTAATCATCTCTATATTTCTACCCAAATCTTCTTATTTTTGTTGGAGTATAGTTAAACAAACGGAGGAATTATGACATACACATTAAAAGAAAAACAAAATTACGAAAAAATGGGAGTAGAAGTATTTTTATACGTCCATGATAAAACCAATGCTCAAGTTGTTTATGTAAAAACATCTGACAAAAATAAGACCTTTGGCATAGGTTTTAAGACCCCACCAACAAATTCCAAAGGTATGGCCCATATTATGGAACACTCTGTATTAAATGGTTCCAAAAAATACACTACTCGCGAGCCTTTTATGGATATGGCTAGCTCATCATTACAAACTTTTCTAAATGCAATGACCTATCCAGACAAGACTGTATATCCAGTTTCTAGCGAAAATGACAAGGACTTTTTTAACCTTACAGATGTTTACCTAGATGCTGTCTTTAATCCAGCTGTAGTAAACAAAAGAGAAATCCTTGACCAAGAGGGCTGGCACTACGAGATGGACGGAGATAAAATCACTGGTATTTCTGGGGTTGTCTACAACGAAATGAAAGGAGCTCTCACAGATCCCGATGAAATTGTATATAGCGACATAATCTCACACTTATATAAAAATAGCCCTTACCAATATGAATCTGGCGGAGATCCAGCAGAAATATATAAAATCTCTTATGATGAATTTGTAGAATTTTACAAAAACCACTACCATCCATCAAATGCCTACATTTATTTTTATGGGGACTTAGATATAGATTATTACCTAGACCATCTCAATAAGGAATATCTATCAAATTATGATTACAAGGATTTAGATTATGATATCAAAGTTTCTGATAATTATTTTGATGGCGTGATTGAATCTACTTATCCATCAAGTATGACTAGTGAGAATTCTGATTATTTGGCCTATGGTTTTCTAACCAAGGCAAATCCAGACACGAAATACACTTTGACCCTTGCTATTTTGATAAGTGCCCTCTTCCACATGGATTCATCTATTATCAAGAAGCAAATCAACGAAGAAATTGACCCTGAATCATTTTATGCAAGAGTCGGCTATGGAGTAAGAAGCTCATTAGTTCTACTAGCTCAAAAGACAGACGGTGAAAAACTTGATAGATTTGTAGAAATTATAGAAGATGGCTTGAAAGAAGCAAGCCTTGGCCTTAACAAAGAAAGTCTAAAATCAGCATTTTCAATCTTCCAATATGGACAAAGAGACCAGTTAAATTCAGTAAGCAGAGGACTGAATTACTTTTTGATGTGGTCTTTTAACAAGTCTATCTTTGAAAGTTTTGAAATTGTTAACTACTTAAACGAGCTAGGAGAGCTTGTAGAAACTGATTATTACGAAAACTTCATCAAAGAAAACTTTATAGATAATCCAACAAAACTAACCTACATCGCAAAACCAAGTAGCACTTATAATAAGAAAAAACAAGAAAATCTAGAAGCTTATATTGATAATCTAAATAAAAATATTAGCCAAGAAGAATTACAAATAATCAAAAATAATCTAGCTAAACTTGAAATCCACCAAAATACAGCTGATACAAAAGAGCAAAAGGCAAGTATTCCAGTTTTAAACATTGAAGATGTGCCTACAAAAGTTGACAAAACTCCAAGAGAGTTGATAGATGATAAGTATATCTACCACGATATGGATACAGCTGGCCTTATCTACACCTCCCTTTACTTTAACATCGACCATTTGGATTTGAAAGACTTGCAATACCTATCTCTAATAAACGACTTTATGGGATCTGTTGATACAAGTAATATGGCCTATACACAAATTGATGACATCTTGTTCCAACACTTGGCAAGTCCAAACTTTTCAAATTCATTTATAAATGTTAATGAAAAAGACCTTGCAAGGCTAGAAAAAGTTTCCTTTATAAGCACATCCAAGTCTTTCGACAAAGCTTTGGAGCTAATGAAAGAATTCATGTTAAACTCTAAATTCGACAATCAAAAGAGAATCCTTGAAATCCTTAGGATGAAAAAGGCTTATTTTGCCTCAGCAATGTATGACCAGGGCCACATACTAGCCATAAACAGGGCAAACGCTCATATTGATAAGGCGACTATGTTAAGAGATGAGCTATCTGGCATTGGATCTTATTTGTTTTTGGAAGAAGTGATTAATCAGGCAAAAAATAATTTCGATGACTTTAAAGATAAGATTATGGAAATTTATTCTAGCTTATTTTCAAATGATCTTGAAATAAATATCACTTGTTCAAAACATGACTTTGAAAAAGTTAAGGAAATAATAAATACAAGTTTTGCTAACCTTGAGGATAAAAAAGATACAGTAGAAATTGAATTTAGCCCAAAATCTTACAAAGAAGCTATCATGTCAGATGCCAATGTCAATTATGTAGGTCAAAGTGCTGATATTAAAAAATACGGTCATAACTTTGAAGGAAAGTTAGTTTTAGCAAGTTCTATACTTTCAAACCCATACCTATATGAGCTAATCCGTGCCAAGGCAGGCGCCTATGGTGGTGGACTTACAATAAATAAGGCAGGACTTTTGTCAGCATATTCCTATAGAGACCCACACATAGTAAAAACTCTGGAAACTTATAGACAAATTCCATCCTTGACAGAAAATATATCACTTAGCGATAGAGACTTTGAAAACCAACAAATCTCTTCAATGGGTACATTCTTAAGACCAAAGTCACCGCAAGGCTTGGCTGATGAAGACTATGCTAGGTATAAGAAGGAAAAGCCTACAGATCACGAAAAGATCCTTGCTGATATCAAACACTCAAATCTTGATGAAATTAAAGAATATAAGAAACTCTTTAAAGCTGCCATTGACGAAGAAAATATATGTGTCTTTGGCAATAGAGAAAGTATATTAGAAGTAAAAGATAATTTTGACAAGATTATAGATTTGAAGAATTAATTTTAAAATAATTAACTTTCATTTAAGTATATCAAGCTTTGAGGTATAATTATGGTAAGTTTCTAAGGAGAGTGTATGAGTGATAACAAGAACAATTTTAAAATAAATGACATACTATCTGACATCGATTTTGATGAGATTGGAAATACAATAAAAGAATCTGTAAATGCAACTATCAGGACCTTTACAAAATCAAAGAAAAATAATGAAAACCTGCCTCAAACAAAAAACAAGGAGGTCTGTGCCCAAAAACCGCCAGAAATTAATAAGGCTCAGGGTTGGCGTGCCATATCCATTGTGACTGCTATTGGATTTGCTATGATGACAATTGTTGCCCTTGATGGTTTTTTTGCTTGGAGAGGCTTTGGATATTTCTTATTTTTAGTACTTTCGGCCATGGCTACTTTTGTAGTACCTTATCTATCTTGGAAGGTTTCCAAGGAATATTTTAGACTAACTAATAACTACGTGAGATTTCTAAGGGAGCTTGGTAACAACACAGTTATATCTATCAGAGATTTGGCAAGTTCTGTTGCCCAAAGCGAAGAAAAAACTGTATCCGACCTTATGAAAATGATGAAAAGAGGCTATTTTTACCAAGCTCGTATAGTAGAAGACGACTCCCTATTTATCCTGGATATACCGACATTTAGGCTATATAAGGAAAAGAGCAAGGAAAGCATCCAAACAAAGACAGTAAATAAGGATGAAGATGAGGTCTTGGTAGAAGATCTATCCTTTGAAAGAGCAAGAGAAATCATTAACCAGGGTAAGAATTCTCTTGATAGGATAAAACTAAGTCAAGCTAGGACTAACGATGCTAATTTCAGAATCAATGTAGATAAACTTATCAAAAATTCAGTGGATATATTAAATATTGTAGAAAAGTATCCAGACAAGTCCTACGCCCTAAACAAGTTTTCAGATTACTACTTACCTACAGCTGCAAAACTTGTAGAAACCTACAACGATTTTGAGATGATGCGCACAAATGATAAGAAAATCTTGACTTCAATGAATCAGATCAATGAGTCAATACTCACAATAGCAGAAGCCTTTGATAAAATCAAAGTGGAACTATTAGCTGATAGAGCCATGGATGTGAAGACTGATATAGACACAATAAACTTACTTTTAAATCAAGAAGGTTACGCAGAAGATGATTGGGAGAGCTAATTAATTTAACTTGGGGAAATTATGAAAAAACGCAGATATAGCATTAGACTGGTAGATGAGTCTACAGAAAAAGACAATAAAATAGAAGAAAAACTCTTTAGACTTCCAGCAAAGGAAATCAATAGAGCTAATGGAATGCTAGCCCTTGGCATTATCTTTTCTGTTGTTAGCTTCGTGATTATTCTATTAATGTTTATAGCTTGGATATTTGGTGACCTATCATCTTGGTTAATAATTTTTATAATTTCTCTTTTTATTTCTATAGTTATTATGCTTACAGGATATAGAGGAAAATTGGAATACGAAAGACTTGAGAAAAACTACAAGAGATATATTAGAGAGCTTAATGGCAATAAAGTCATTTCCATTAACGATTTGGCAAACTCAGTAGACCAAGACATTGAAGAAACATATAGTGACTTAAGGCATATGATAAAAGAAGACTATTTCCCCGAGGCTCGAATAGTTGAAAATAAGTCTCTTTTTATTCTAGATATTCCAACCTATAGCTTGTACAAAGAACGAAAAAACGAGATATTATCTGAAGCTTCGGATATCAGGCAAATTTCAAATGAACAAAACTTAGAAGAAATTAACCTAGTACGTTCTAAGGAAATAATCGAATCTGCAAATAAAGATTTAATTGCCATAAACTTGGTTAAAAATAAAATTGAAAATAAAACCTTTATTGACCACATAGAAGATTTCGAAAATTCAAGCAAAGATATCCTTAAAGTAATCGAAAACCATCCTGAAAGTTCTCATGGATTAAATAAATTTTCTGAATATTATTTGCCAACAAGCGTAAAACTTATAAATGCATATTACGAGTTTGAGCAAATAGCATCAAGGAACTCAAAAATATTAAAATCAATGGAACAAATAGATGAAACAATAGTTGATCTGACTAACGCTTTTGAAAGATTACAATTAGATTTTCTAAGCGATAGCACTATGGAAGTTAAAGCCGATATTGACACAATAAACCTACTTTTAAATCAAGAAGGACTTAAATACAATGATTGGAGGAGTAAATGAGTGATATAAAACTAACCCTTGACGGCGATAATGAAAATGACAATAAGCTTGAAAGTATAACTAATGAAGGACCAGACTTAGTAGAAAACAATATTAAGTTTTCACCAGAAGAAGAAAAGATGATTGATGATTTCTCCAAGAAGATTGACTTGGATAATACAAATATCATCCTCCAATACGGATCTGGAGCACAAAAGAAGATTTCTAACTTCTCTGAAAAAACCCTAGATACTGTAAGAAACAAGGATTTGGGAGAAATTGGAGATCTGCTCGATTCTGTTGTAATGGATATCAAATCAATGGATAGAGAAGAAACTAACGGGCCTCTAGGATTTTTCAAAAAACAAGTCAACAAAATTGAAGATATGAAATACCGCTACCAATCAGCAGAAAAAAATATAGACGAAGTAGCAAAAACTTTGGAAAACCATCAAATAACCTTGATGAAAGATATTTCTATGCTTGATCAAATGTATGATTTAAACGAAGAATACTACAAAGAAATCACCATGTACATCGAAGCTGGAAATAGAAAGCTAAAGGAAACTTATGCTAGCGAAATACCAGCCCTTGAATCAAAGGCCAACGAATCAAACTTGCCTTTAGACGCACAGAAAGTAAACGACCTTAAAGCCCAGGCCAATAGATTCGAGAAAAAACTTCACGATCTTGATTTGACCCGTATGGTTTCTATACAAATGGCTCCTCAAATTAGGATGGTTCAATCATCAAATTCAATTATGGCAGAAAAAATCCAAACAACTATTGTAAATACCATCCCACTTTGGAAAAACCAAATGGTATTGGCCCTTGGAATGAACCACACCAACCAAGCCATCAGAAGCCAACAAAGAGTAACTGACCTTACAAACGAATTATTAAGAAAGAATGCTGATACTCTAAAACAAAATACTATAGAAACAGCAAAGGCAACTGAACGTGGTATAATTGACCTTGATACAATAAAACATACAAACGATCAATTGATTTCAACTATAGAAGAAGTTAGAAATATCCAAATTGAGGGCAAGAAAAATAGAACTCTTGCCCAAGCTGAGATAGCAAGGCTAGAAGAAGAACTAAAGAGAAATTTAAAACAAGGAAATAGTAATTAGGAGGATTTATGGTAGATATAGGAGATTTTAAATTTGATACACAAATGCTAATAGCTGGAGAAAATCTAGACGAAGATGAGATTTTTGACCATATAACAGCAAATTTTGAGGGAGATAGCCTTCTTGCTGTTGGTGATGAGGAACTAATCAAAATTCATTTTCACACCAATAGACCTTGGGAAATCCTAGAATATGCAGCAAGCCTTGGCGAAATCCACGACATAGTTGTAGAAAATATGCTAAGACAAGCCGAGGGACTTCAAGGTTAATGTTTAAGGCAAATAGCTAGTATTGCTTAAAATTATAAAACTTTAGCAAATCTCAAAATAATTCATTCTGTTTTAAAAAATATGCAAGCAATCCAAGTAATTCGACCATAGATGGCACTCTTTGATGGTAAGTGAATTTGCGATTTGTAGTATTATAAGATTTAGACTTAGTCAATTTCTTAAGTAGCTTAAGTATTTTGGGATTTGCCTAGGACTTTACTAGGGTATTACCCTAGTTTTTTTATTGAAATTTCACCATTTATTAATATAATAATAAGAAGAGATAATATAAGGATAAAAGAGAGTATATTATGAAAATAAATAAATTTTTTGGAGCTCTAGCCTTTAGCTTATGTTTGGCTACAGTAAGTAATGCTAGTGCTCAAGAATTAGATGAAAATATAATAATCAGTGAAATTGATAATAAGCTGGAAACTTTGCCAAACTTTGATAAGGCTTCTGCTAGAGAAATCAAAGAATATGAAGCAAACAAGGACATCATTAATTTCGGCCAAGAATATGAAAATAGGCTAAAATTAGTGGAAAATATCGAGTTGTTAAAAAAGGCTGATGATTCTTCTAATGAAAAATTAATCGAAGAATCCACACATATACTAAATTCCGATGATATGGAAAGTATCAAAACACAAAGTGACAAGCTTTCTGAAATCACAAGCCTATATAATATAAAAGAAAAGCTATCACTTACCCCTATAGAAAAAGACGATTTAGAAAAACAATTGAAGACTTATCTAACGAGTGGTCTATTATTT
Source organism: Anaerococcus urinomassiliensis (assembly GCF_900128425.1). Classification (NCBI taxonomy): domain Bacteria; kingdom Bacillati; phylum Bacillota; class Tissierellia; order Tissierellales; family Peptoniphilaceae; genus Anaerococcus; species Anaerococcus urinomassiliensis. Next base: position 171,548 of record NZ_LT635781.1, on the reverse strand, counting down.
GAAGCCAAGGCAAAAGATTTAGATTTGTTCGAAAATTCTATTCTAAATTCAAAATCCTATGAACTTGCTGATGAGAAAACAAAGGATAAGTATAAGGAAGTAATTTCCTATGTAATAGATAAGGATTTTGACCAAGAAGCTGCCTTTAGGATTTTGGAAGATTTTTTAAAGACTGAAGATAAGCTAAACTTCGAAGATCACTTGATTTCAACTAACGAAATTGCACAAAACCAAAAATATAACTCTTCAAATGATACAAGTATCACACAAGTTAATGAAAACGAAGTTATTGAAACTACAAGCATTGATAGCAATGATATGGAAGCTGAAAGTAGCGAAAGCAAAGAAGAGTCAGCCTTTTTGAAAAACGAAAAGACAAAAGATAAATACAGCGAGCTTACAGATGACCAAAAAAAGGAATTGGGTATAATCGATACAGACAAGAATGGACAAATTTCTGAAAGCGAACTTGAAAGTTCAGAAAACTTTACGCCAAATCTAGACAAATCATCATGGCTATATCCATTTACAGAAAAAGCTTTAAACGAGGCTAGCCAAGATGGTGAAAGTTCTAGTCAAACCAGTGAATCTAGCAGTGATCAAACAAGTTCCCAAGAAATAGAAACCCCAAAAACTGTTACAATTGATAACAATACTACAAAATCTCCACAACTTGCTACTGATGCAGAAAAGGATGATAAGGATGATAAGAATGAGGAACAAGAAGAATTCAAAGAATCTGAAGCTCAACCAGATAATACAAATGCTGGATCAGTTGTAAAAACAGGAATTAAAGGTCTAGGAAGTGTTGCAATAATTCTCATAGTTGCAATTATCGCCTACTACTTTATGAAGAAAAATTCAAAAGATATGAGAAAATAAAAACAAAAGAGGATTGAATCAGTAATAATCTTGATTGGCAATCCTCTTTTTCTTTGTCTAAAAATTTCCATTTTCTATTTCTATTATTGTATCTATGGTATCTTTGTATGAGCTAGATTTTATGTCTGGCTTTGTTTTTTCTTCTGCATTAATTGTTCCATCTGGAGCATAGCCGAGGGTATTGGTGTAGGTAAATACCAGACCAGAGTTTGGCATCACATCGTTTATTACTCCAAGTGTTAGCCCGTCTCCTCCACTCTCTTCACCTATTAAGGTTGCGGCATCCGAGAATTTCATAAAACTTGCCATGCCATCTGCTGCTGAAAATACTGCCTTATCTACGAGCAGGTATATATTGCCATCAAATCCATAGTCTTTTTCGCTTTCGTCTGGACTTATGCTTATAGTATCTCTAATATAATAATCAAAATCTTTGATATCATTAGCATGATCTAATTTTATTGCCGATATATCAACGTTTTTTATGGACTCAACATTTAGAGTATCGTCAGCTAATATAAGCTTTGCCCTAGGCGAATCTTTAAAAAATAAATGATTAGTCACTGACTTTTGACTAGGCAAAATTTTTGGAAGCAAGAATTTTTGCCAATATTCTGCATTACCCCCATAGTTTTGGCGGATATCTATTACTAAAGCCTTGTAAAGATGTTTATCTTTTAAAAAACTGTTCAAAACAGCCTCATCTTCTTTGACACTTTGAGGATCGACCATTTGTTTGATTTTTAATATGGCTATACCCTCATTTGTTGTATCCAAGGTCATATTGGCAGACTTGTCTTGATTTAATATAGATCCAGAATTTCTCTTACTTACGCTTGTTTCACTAGCTGTTTGCTCTCCTTTTAGTCCATATCTATTTCTAACAACTTGCTTGTTTAGCTTCAAAAATTCATAATAGATTGATGGGCTGTTCCAGTTTTTGGCATAATATTTGAGAGTCTTATCTACATAATTTTGATCGGCAATTCTAGCATGGTGGTTGTTTAATTCCCCCATAATACCAGTCATTTCATCAATAAATTCCTGGTCGTTTTTTGCCTCTTTTATTCTTTTTAGGTATTTGTCATAGTCTCCTATGAAGTCTATGTTTTTCTCTCTTTTTAGGGCCTCAAAGAAAGGATAATTTTCTTTTAGTTCACGAAAAACATAATTAAAATCATCGACCATTTCTTTGTTAGTCATTGGCTTTGGATTCTTACTAGCTGCTAGGTCCAACTTTGGTGGATTTTCCAAATTCTTGTACCATATGAGGTATGAATCAACATCAAACTTGTCTATGTCATCAGGATTAAAGTTATCAGAAGAAGTTTTTACATTATTAGTAGATACTCCTTTTCTCCTAGCCTCTAGCTGGTCATATCTTCTTTTGACACAGCTTGTAGTCACAAGCACAAAAACAAGGATTAGACAAAAAATTTTAAAGTGTTTTTTCATCAAATCCTCCATTTATCACATAATCTCTCTTGAACAAGTCGTAGATTACAGCTATATTGGCCAAAGGATTGACCAAGGAATATACTACTATACAAAGAGCCAGAAAGCTCAACTTATTTTTTTCAATTCTTGATATAGATGTAAGGCTTGTTATTTTCGTTCTGTGATTATAAATCCCATAGATTACGCCAGCTATACCAAAGATAATCTCAAAAATTTCCTTAAAATATATTCCAAAGCCCAAGACACCAAGACCTGTCAAAATCCACAGTATAGTGGATATTTTTTTCATGCTATTATATTTTTTTAATGAATTATCGTCATAGCGTTTTTTTCTTCTCATAAATCATATTTCCAAATTAGGATAAACTTTCATAAATTTGTCGCTAACTTCTCCTGATTGATAGTGCAAATATCCTGTCATAGCAATCATTGCAGCATTGTCTGTACAAAGTTCTATAGGTGGATAATAAAATTTAATGTTATTTTCTCTGCAGGCTTCTTCTAGCCTTCCTCTAAGTCTAGAGTTTGCAGCTACTCCCCCGCTTAGGGCAAGTTTATCGTATCCACTTTCTTTAATGAGTCTCATTGATTTTGCTACCAAAACATCAACTACCGCATCTTGGAAACTTGCTGCAACATCTGCTTTGTTATAGTCAATATTTTTTTGTTCCAATTGGTGCATATAGTTGATTACCGCTGTCTTTAGGCCAGAAAAAGAAAAATCATAAGAGTCTTTTTCTAGCATAACTCTTGGAAAATCAACCGCCTTTGGATCACCCTCTTTGGCAAGCTTATCAATTTTTGGTCCGCCAGGATAGCCTAATCCCATCTTTCTAGCTACCTTGTCATAGGATTCACCGGCAGCATCATCACGGGTCTTACCCACCACTTCATAGTCTGTGTAGGATTTGACCTTGACCAGATATGTATGGCCCCCACTTACAACCAAGGTTACAAAGGGTGGTTTCAAATCCTTATTGGCAAGATAGTTGGCACAAATGTGACCCTCCATGTGGTTTGCCCCAATCATTGGCTTATTTGCGGCAAGGGATAGGGCCTTAGCTGCAGAAATTCCTACTAACAAAGATCCCATAAGTCCTGGTCCTTTGGTGACAGATATTAAATCAATATCGCTATATCTAAGATTCGCATCAGCTAGGGCCTTTTCTATAAGGGGATTGATAGCTTCTAGGTGCTTTCTGCTTGCAATTTCTGGCACTACTCCTCCAAATAGGGTGTGGATATCTATTTGAGATGATATTAAATTTACTATAAGATCTCTCTCGTTTTTTAAAATAGCAACACAGCTGTCATCACAACTTGTTTCAATTCCAATAGTATAAAAATCGCTCATTATATTTCCTTCAACATATTGTAGGCATCTTCGCCAAGTTTTTGGTAATAATTTTTCCTAAGTCCCATGACCTTAAAATCAAATTTTTGGTAAAGACTAATTGCAGCTTGGTTTTTTGTAGAAACTTCTAGCCAAATCTTTTTGATTGATTCATCCTTGGCCCAAACCATCAAGTGGTCCAAAAGTTTTGAACCTATACCACGATTATGGTAGGCTCTGTCAACAGCAATAGTAAAAATTTCTAGCTCATCTAGAACCTGGCTTGCTATGTAAAATCCTAGAATCTCTCCATCTTCTTCAAAGACAAAGTGCTTTAACAAAGTGTTTGTTTCAAGGTCTTTGATGAGGTTTTTCTTAGACCACGGTTCAAAAAATGCCTGGTTTTCAATTTCGTAGACTCTGTCTATATCATAAGTTTGCATTTTTCTTATCATGGTCTCATGCCTTGTTCTTTTTTTCGTATTCTCTTTCCGCCTGAGATTTTCTAAGGTAATTTGGCTTGATTTCAAAAAGATTGTAATCTTGATCTATATTGCTAAGCCCAAGCTTTATTAGTGACTTACCTATGCAATTATTAAAGTTTATCGGAAGTTTTCTTGCCTTTTGAAATCTATCACAATATTTGCTACTAATCTCTCCAATTAGTTCAACTTCTTCTTTCAAATCATCAACAAGTTCTACAAAATCATCTATCTCATATAGGTCTTCTTTGATAATCTCCTTGTCATCTTTGTCATAAACTGCAGCGTAGACTCTATTTCCCCTAGCATCTAGCATAGGAGCTTTCAAAGACTTGCTTGATGAGTTGTTAGCTAGGGCAAGGAGGGTGGATACAGGGATTAGTTTTTTGCCATTTACTTGGGCTAGGGTTTTGGCAACAGTCATGCCAATCCTAAGGCCTGTAAAAGATCCTGGCCCTTGTGAAATCACAAAAGCGTCTATGTCATCTATAGCCATTCCAAGTAGGTCCAATAAACTTTCAATCATAGGCACCAAGGACTCGCTGTGAGTTTTTTGTTGGTTTACATTAAAATCACCGATGATTTCATTGTCACTTGCAATAGTCACAGTAGAAATCATCGTTGAAGTATCAATTGCCAAGATATTCATTTATTTCACGCCCCCTTATCGAATCATTCGCTATAGTAACTTCTCTCTTATCACCATCAAGCTTCTTAATCTCTAGATTAATCATTTCATCCGGCAGGAATTCGCCAGCATTTTCGGCCCATTCTATGATGGTAATAGCATCTTGTGGATAGAAATAAGTTTCATAATCAATATCCAAGAGCTCATCTGGATCATCCAAACGATACAAATCCAAGTGATAAATCAAAATATCACCCTCATAGATATTAACTAGAGCAAAAGTTGGAGATGATGAATCGTAGATGGCAAAATTTTCAGCAAGAAAGCCAGTAAAAGTAGTTTTCCCAGCCCCCATATCGCCTATTAAATTTATAAAATCATTTTCCTTAAGAGATGAAGCAAATTTCTTAGCAAAATCTTTCATCTCATCCAAATTATTTATTATCATAAAACCTCTTTATCCATCTATTATACTATTAATAAGAAGATTTATAAACAAAAAAAGACCCTGGCCTTATGCGCCAAGTCCCAAAAGTTAGTATTTACTCTAACTTTTGGGCTGGGTCATTACTAGGGATCTAATTTAATGTGATTTTATTATTGGTGATATCCTCTTATATATTAACTCAGTAACAATAGCTTCTACCGCTCCCTTTATTATGTTAAATGGTGCTATAGAAAAAATCATAAGTGTAACATAGTTATTTACTAGGCTATTTCCTCCTACCATTCCAGCAAAAGCTTCAAGATCCATATGCATTACTTTTCCATAAACTGGGAAAACTACAAAAGCATTTGATAAGGTTGCAAGTGCAGTCATTGCAAGTACACCAAAGGCTAAAGCTATTATAGAAGTTTTTTTAGTCTTTTTGTTTTTGTAGATATAAGCTGATACTAAAACATAAGTTGAGCCTACAATAAAGTTTGATAATTCTCCAACTCCACCTGTCATAGTTTTTGATAAGTTTAGTACGTTTTTGATAAGTTGGATCAAAACTCCATACCAAGGACCCATGGCAAAACCACCTATTAGGGCCGGCACATCAGCTAGGTCAAGTTTCATAAAAGGTGGTGCTATTGGAATTGGCATTTGCACAAACATTAAAACATAGGCAAGTGCAGCCAAAATACCCACTTTTACCAAACGGTCTAAAGAAAATGATTTGCTAGAACTTCTACTTTGATTCATAAATACCTCCTAATTTGGGGCATAAAAATAACCCCGATTTCTCAGGGTAATATCCAAATTACTAGATTAAGTCTTTAAACTCAAACAAATAATAAAGTATTATAAAGTATACTTCTCTCATCCAGACTATACTGTCGGTTTTGGAATTGCACCAAATCAACCATAAAGGCTCGCAGACTATAACTGCCGGTTTAGGAATTTCACCTTACCCCGAATCACGCCCATAAACTTATAAGCGCTAATTTATTAAGTTCTTAACATTATTATATCACAAGGAAAATGTTTTTCAAGTCTATCTTAAGTCAAACTTAACCAATGAAGTCATATTTTTTCCAGCTTCCCAACTTGCACTAACTTCTTTACCGTTATTTAAAGTAGCTGATGTTCCAAGTTCTCCATCCTTACCTAGTACATATAAGGTATAATTATAGCCTGTATCCGAACTAAAATCCGCCTTAATATTATCACTATTTTTGCTTATATTCCAATTTTCTATATCTGGTAAATCTAATGCCTTTTTTTCTCCACTAGTCTCATTTTTTAAGATAAGCTCATCATCTTTAATATTATTTATCTTTATCTTGTCATTCTCTTTAATGGTTATTTCTCTACTAGTGTAAGTCTTTCTATCTTTTTTGGCAACTATCCTAAAAGTTCCCCCATTAGCAAAAAGATTATTTGGTATCAGGTAATTATTATTTTCGTCTTTACAAATAAGGATTTGGCTATCATCAAAAATGCCTACAGCTTCAAGTGATTGACTTGTATCATTTTCTATTATAACTGATGATGGTTTATTATTTCCTTTTATAAAATAGGCTATAAGAACTACAATTATTAAGCCTATTAGTATAAATAAGGCTGGCTTAGTTTTGCTTTTCTTCATTTAATAACCTCCAATTTTTTATCTATTATCTCATAAGTCTTATCACATATACTTGTGAAATCTTTATCATGGCTTACTACCACTATACTCTTGCCCTTACGATTTTCCTCTATAAGTACTTGCATTAAAATTCTCTTATTAAATTCATCTAAAGATCCTGTGGGTTCATCAGCTAGCAAAACATCATATGGTTTTAGCAAAATCCTTGCCATAGAAACCCTTTGTTGCTCTCCACCTGATAGCTCATAAACCTTGTTATTTAGTTTATCAGCTATACCTAACTTATCTAATGTTTTATTTATTTCTTTCTTATTATTTTTAAATTCACTATATTTTAAGGCTATATCTATATTTTCTTTAACTGTCATATTATCTACCAGGGCAAAATTTTGAAATAAATATGCTATATTCTCCCTTCTAATCATCATAGCCTTACTAACATTTTTGTAGGGGTCAGAATAACTGAAGCTTTCTATGCTACCACTATCATAACTTTCTAGAGTGCCTAGGATGTTTAACAAAGTAGACTTACCACTACCACTTTTCCCAAAAATAGTTATAAAGTCTTTAGTATATATATCAAGATTTACATCCTTAAGCACCTCGTGGTCACCATAAGTTTTATTTATATTTTTTAAGCTTATTTGGGGTTTCATTATTTATCCTCCTTTAAACTTTTAATCAAACTACCATCTTTTCTTAACATAGCTACTTCAATAATGGTACATATTATAAATAGAAGAAAGCTAAGACCAAATCCAATTAAAACTATCCCATTAGTCCAACCTTCTCGAGGAGTATAAAAACCTAATCCGCCAAACATTACACTAAGTCTTAGTACTATATAATAAATAGCTAGGGCTAATAAATATGACAAAGCCATAGATCTTATCTTAGCCTTGTGGATATCCTTAAAAGGATAACCAAATAAGCTCTTTACTGCAGCTTCATCTCCGTAGTTTAAATAGTAATTTTTATGGTCTGTCTTTACTATAAACCAATAAATACATATTAGGATGATTGAAGCTATAATATAAATTATAGTTTCATTTTTGTATCTTTGAACCTGGTATTCTACATAGTCATAGGCTGTCTCTATCCAAAGAACATATTTACTAGCTGGTGTGGTGGATATTAGTTCCTTTAAGTCTCCTAGACTCTCTTCACCCTTATCTAGATAAGGGTGTAGCTGCCAATTAACTAATCCCTTAGACAGTAAGCCTTCTTCTGAATTAAGTCCGTCCTCATTTATTAAAATGTAAACATAATTTTCTGCATAAGGCTGATCTATCCTAGCTCTGGAATCCAGGTTTGGTAGCTTTTGACCACTTTTTATTTTTACAATATTCTCAACTAAATCATCACTATTTTTAGATTCAAATATTTGTTTTTCTTTGATATCCTCTAAATCTTGATCAGTAAGCTTGGTATCTTCCGGAACTAAAATAACCCATTCATTTTCCTTTGCTTTAGTATCTAAAGCATGTCCCTTATCGTCTAATATATCAAACTTTGTAAGGTAACTGTGATTAATGAAGGCAAATTTTCCATTATTTAACTTATATTCTCCAAACATATCATCATCAATATTTAATCCTTCAATATCTTGGTATGGATTTAGGAACAATACCGCCCCTCTATCTACCAAAAGTCTAGCCAAGTCTTCTGTAGGTTTTGCAACTAATTCTTTATATTTATAATCGTCCTCATCAACTACATATTGCCAAGGCGTACCAGTGGCTATGTTGGCGTATGATTTTGCATCGTCCCAATCACTTAAATATTCATTTACACCTTTATAGTCTTTTAAAGAAAAGAAAGTGATAGCTAATAAGTAAGCTAAAGAGCCTGCAAATATTATTTTGAATATAGATAAAAACTTAGAAGAAATTCTTCTCTGCCCTTTTAATACACTTAATATATCTTCATGATTTGTTTTATATAATAATAGGATAAATTCTAATAAAAATATTACTAAAGCAAATAATAAAATAAATATATACATAGGCTTCATAGCTATAAAAAATCCACCAATGCTATCTGGACTAACTAAGCTATAGAGCAAGGCCGAATCAATTATTAAAGTTAGTAATATAGGAATCGTCATAAGACCTATAGACTTACTTACTGCAATCTTCTTATCATCATATCCAAATAGGAGAGATATAGATAATTCCTTAACTAGGCTTCTATTATAAATAAGCAAAGCAAATATAGTAGCAAAAATACTAATCAAATTAATGACAAGTATTAAGAAAAATTCTTTCATAGTCATTTCAGAAGTACTCATATAATCAGGTGTCTGTACAATATCTGCATAAGCTTTCAAATCATCTATAAATGATTCAACATTATTTTGATTTCCACTTATAGCATAGTCTCCAGATATATTATCTATGTCGATATCTTCATACTTTTTTATATCTATATTGTTTTTAGTTAAAAGATTATTAGAACTTATGCTATCAAATTTATTAGAAGTATTGCTATCTTCATTTATCTTTAAGTCCTTATGGGACTTATTAAAACTACTCGGATCACTTAAAAATAAATAAGCATCTACATCCATATTTTCTTTTTTACCAACTCTAGACTTCTTGACAAACTTTATTAAATTGATATTATTATCTGATGCAGCTTTAGCAATGTAATCTCTAATATCCTCATCATTATAGTTGACAAGATTTACAAACTTATCAAAATCAGGAAATTTACCTATAGCCTGATTGCTATCTATGTAATAGAAATAAGTTAGGGAGCTTAGGATGAATGTTATTGTTATTAATATCTTTAGTATTTTTTTCATAGCTTTACTACCTTATAAAAACCAACTTGTATAAAATCAAAAGATTTCATACAAGTTGACTTAACAATACTTTATTCTACATTTGCATATGCTTCATTACCAAATAATGCTTTTTCCCAACTAGCATAAGCTTTTTTACGAGGAGCAGTTCTACCAGATTTTCCAAACATTCCGCCTGCACCCTTTACCTTGGTATTATGATATTTACTTCCATGATAAAATTGTGACCACACATGGGAACTGTTAACTCCATGTCTCCACTTACCACCTAACCAATCCTTAACTCCACTGTCGTAGGTTTTTGATGAATAGGTGCTAACAATTTCTTTTTCTGATGATAGATTATTAGCATTAAACGCCTCTGGTTCACTCGCAAAAGAAACTGATGATGAAAATAAAAATGCACCTGCAATTACTAGTGCTTTAATACTCCTGTTCATACTGTAACCTCCAATTATTTTATTAGAAACTATAATCTCGAGTTCTATACTTTCTATAACTATATAATAAATCATTTCTAAATGAATTGTAATAGCTTACAAGCCTTATACAAAAACACTTACAAAAATTGATATTTCAATTAAATATAATTATTTAAAAATCTTAATGAATTTAAAGATATCTTTTTTTATATGTAAAGAACAAAATAAGGCTTAAGTGCCTTATTAAAAGTTTTTATAGATCAAATTTTTTAAAGCATTTTCTAAGCTATATCTTTTTGATGCTCTGCACAAATCTAATGAAATGCCTATATATACCATTGCATCACTATCTCTTTGTTTAATTAATATATCACCTTTTTGATAATATGCATAAATTAACCCTAGAATATTATTATTTCTAATTGAAGAATGTAGTGATTTTTCATTCAAGTCTTTAGCATTTACGAAATCTCTATCATAAGCATAGAACCTTGCTGTATTATATGAAATATTAGGATAGATAGAATTATTTTCACTAATATTCTTTAGTATGAAATGCAATATATGATAACTAAAATCTGTTTCATCAATTTCCCTAAAATAAAAGGCCATAGCAGATAGAATCCTATACTCGAAATTCGTATAGTTATATTCCTTATAATTTTTAATATCAAAATCCTTATGAGATATACTCATAGCCTCATTAAGACCATTTATAAAAGCTTTACTAGACCTTTTGGGATTGTAGATTATGGATTGATAAAATTTAAAATATTGAATACACTTTTTTTGATAAAATCTAGGTAGACTATCCTTATCAACCTTTTCGAATTCTTCTAAAGTAATTTTTGCTTTTTCATAGTCAAGTTCACTTATATAATAATCTATTTCAGTTGTATAATAACTTATAGATGACCAAATGGAACCTTGTAGGTTGTTAAATATTCCATCAAATTCGATTCCTAGCTCTTCTAGTACTAACAATAAGGAGCTAAGCTTTATATCTACCTTTCCGCTTTCAAGTCTCCTTATTGTATCTACTGATAAATCAGCAGCAAAGGCCAGATCCTCTTGGGTTAGTTTTTTTTCTTTTCTTATAGTCCTTATTTCATTACCTATATAGGCTAAATTATAATCCATTATTCACCCCATCTATGGTGTACAAGAATCAAGTATCCACCTGTAACCCTTACGATTTACAGTCTCAATTGGATTTAAGTCAGCTTTTTTAAATTCTAATCTTATCTTTCTGATATGCTCTCTGACAGATCTTTCTGTAGTTTTAAGATCCTTTTCTTCCATAAGTTTTACTATTTCTTCTTTGGATAGAATCTTACCCATATTAGAAATTAGACATGCACAGATAGCTATTTCAAACTTAGTCAAATCAAGTATATCATTGCCAATCCTAAATATACCATTGTCTTCTTCCATAGTACAAAAACCTAGATTTATAATGCTTGTATCATTAATTTCTTGTACTTTTTTAAAGACGCTATCGATAAATTCTTCTCTCGTATTTGAATGAATAACAAAATCCTTATCGTCAATTTTTTGTTCATAGGGATTGTTGCTATGTCTGTCCGTTAGGTATATTACCGGTATATTTGTCGTTTGCTTTATATAATGTATAACTTGTAGACATTTGTTGTGGCTCATATCTACGAGGATTAGGTCATAGCCTGTTAGGTCTCTGTCAACCAAATCTTCCAATTTATCAAACTTATCAACAAGTACTTGATTTTTATCGTAATGAGCATTCAAAATTTGTGATACACCGTTTTCATATTCAACAGATGCTATTTTCATACTTACTCCTTTTATATATAATATTATAGATTTTAAAAGAAGTTTTGTAAAGATATTTTTATATAAATTTATTGTATTAAGCAATATGATTGAAATATTCTTGTACATACCTATACAAAAAAAAGACCTGCCTAAGCAAGTCTAATAATTTTTATAGATAATATTTATTTACCATTTTTAGGTCGTCATCTAGTTCGTATACTAATGGTTGACCTGTTGGGATTTCTAGGTCCATGATATCTTCATCTGAGATTGATTCGATGTGTTTTGCCAAAGCTCTTAGAGAGTTTCCGTGAGCAGCTACTAGGATTGTTTCATCTTTTAGTAGTTGTGGAGCTATGTGGTCGAAGAAATATGGTAGGGCTCTATCTAGTGTTACTTTTAGATTTTCAGCTGTTGGTATTACATCTTTTGGAAGATTCTTGAACTGTCTCATATTTAATTGTTTTTCTTGATCTTCTTCAGATAGTTCTGGTGGAAGTGTATCGTAAGATCTTCTCCAAATGTGAACTTGTTCGTCACCGTATTTTTCAGCTGTTTCTGCCTTGTTTAGTCCTTGTAGGGCACCGTAATGACGTTCGTTTAATCTCCAAGATTTTTCTACTGGAACAAATAATTGTTCGCTGTATTCTAGGACATAGTTACAAGTTTTGATGGCACGCTTAAGTATAGATGTGTGAGCATGGTCAAATACTATGCCTGCTTCTTTGATTTTTTTACCAGCTTCTATGGCTTCTTTTGTTCCTTGTTCTGATAGGTCAACATCTACCCAGCCTGTGAATTTGTTTGCAAGGTTCCACTCACTTTGGCCATGTCTTACCATTACTAATTTTTTTGTCATCATCGTCTCCTTAGTTTTTCCTTATTTTCAAGTTCTTTTTGCTTTGCTTTTCTACTATCATCAAGTCCCTTGTCTACTTCATCAAGCCATCCTAAGGCCTTGCCAGTCCCATTTATTACGCACTTTTGAGCATCTTCTGCTATTATGACTTCAACTTGGAACTTTTCGCTTAGCCTATCTCTTAATCCTAGTGTATAGGCTCCTCCACCAGTGAGTATTATATTTTTCTCATAAATATCACTTGCTAGTTCAGGAGGGGTTAGCTCTAATACACTTTTTACCCCATCTACGATCAAATCCACAGAAGCTTTTAGGGCTTGATGGATTTCGCCAAGGGTTATGATAATTTTATTTGGCAATCCATCGTTAATCTGTCTACCAGATACTTCTATAGTTTGATTGTCTTTTAGGCTATTTGCCTTTATTTTGATCTCTTCTGCCTTGTTATCTCCAATTAACAGACCATATCTTTTTCTGATGAAATCTTTTATAGCCTCATCGAAAGTTATCCCTGCTACCGGTATGGATTTACTTACTATGATTGCTCCAGCAGAAATCACTGCTATGTCAGTAGTTCCTCCACCAATGTCTATTACCAAGTCTCCACTAGCTTCTGTTATGTCAACCCCAGCTCCAATAGCTGCAGCAAGAGGTTCTTCTATAAGATAAGTCCTATGGGCTCCAGCATTTTCGCTTGCTTGAAGGACTGCCCTTCTTTCTACTTGAGTTGATCTTGATGGCACGCAAATTAGGACATCAGGTTTTATGAGGGCCTTTGTAATAGTCTTATCTAGAAAATATTTTAGCATTTTTTCTGTAGATGGAAAGTCTGCTATAACTCCATCTTTCATAGGTTTTATGGCCTTTATATTTCCAGGAGTTCTACCTACTAATTTTTTAGCTTCTTCTCCAACTGCAAGTATCTCATCTGTTAGTACATCAATGGCAATAACTGACGGTTCTTCTAGGACCAGACCCTTGTTGTTAATATATACCAATACTTCTGAGCTACCCAGGTCTATAGCCACACTTCTTCTAAATCTTGCCATTATCTCTCCTAGTAATTTTTAAGTTTTTCTACTTTATCCAATTTTTCCCATGTAAAGTCGTCATTGTCTCTGCCAAAGTGACCATATGATGATGTTTGTTTGTAAATTGGTCTTTGTAGGTCTAGGTAATCAATTATAGCTTGTGGTCTAAAGTCAAAGTTTTCCTTTACGATTTCAAGTAGTTTCTCATCATCGTATTTGCCTGTTCCAAAACTATCTACGTATATTGATAGTGGGTGAGCAAGGCCTATGGCATAGGAAATGCCTATTTCTAGCTTAGCTGCAAGGCCAGCTGCTACCATGTTTTTTGCAGCATATCTTGCCATATAGGCAGCTGATCTGTCTACCTTTGTAGGGTCTTTACCTGAGAATGCTCCTCCACCTGATTTAGAATATCCACCGTAGGCATCTACGATGATCTTTCTACCTGTAAGACCACTGTCTCCCTTTGGTCCACCTATGACAAATTTTCCTGTTGGATTTACATAAATTTTGGTGTTTTCATCAATCAAGCTCTCGTCAATTACCTTTTTGATGACTTCGTTTATGATATCTTCACGGATTTTTTCAAGGCTAACATCCTCTGTGTGTTGGGCTGATATTACAATGCTATCAATCCTTACCAACTTGTCATCATCATATTCTACAGTTACTTGGCTCTTGCCATCTGGTCTAAGGTAAGCTAGGGTCCCATCTTTTCTAACTTCTGCTAGTCTTTGAGCAAGCTTATGAGCATAGTCTATAGATACTGGCAAATATGAATCGGTTTCATTGTCTGCGTATCCAAAGATAATTCCTTGGTCTCCAGCACCAATTTTGTCATATTTTTCACTTGTAGAATTATATTCTTGAGCTTGGTTTACTCCTTGAGCTATGTCTGCTGATTGTTCGATTAGTGATGTTAGTACAGCAACATTTGAGTAATCAAAGCCAACTTTTGGATCGTTATAGCCAATTTCTTTTATAGTATCCCTTGCTATTTGCTCAATAGGAGCATAAGCTTTAGTTGAAATTTCTCCAACAACTAAAACTAAACCGGTTGAAGTTACTGTTTCTACAGCAACTCTTGAGTCTTTATCTTGTCTTAAACATTCATCTAAGATAGCATCAGAAATCCTATCGCAGACCTTGTCTGGATGTCCTTCTGTTACTGATTCACTTGTTATTAATTTTCTCATTATTTTTCCTCCAAGATTACTACTGCCCTGGCCTCTATTCCTAAAGCTTTTCCAGTAAAGCCTAGTCCCTCGCTTGTGGAGGCTTTGATTGACACATTTTCTATGTCAGTTTTAAGGTGAGTAGCTATTACTTTTCTAATCTCTTCTCTTTTGGGACTGATTTTTGGTAATTCGCATATCACTACTGTATCTATATTACCGATTTTATAACCCTTATCATCCATTAATTTGACCACATCATCTAGTAAGATTAAGGACGATATATCCTTATACTTAGGATCAGTGTCAGGGAATAATTTTCCAATGTCAGTTTCTGCCAAGGCGCCCAAAATCGCATCCATTATGGCATGTGTCAGAACATCCGCATCAGAATGGCCCAAAAGCCCCAATTCATAATCAAATTCCACCCCGCCAAGAATCAATTTTCTATCCTCGACTAGTTTGTGGACGTCATATCCTATTCCTATTCTCATTATATCCTCAAATCCTTTTTTCTGCTAAATAGGCTTCTGCAAATAGTATATCTTCTCTTGTTGTGATTTTAATGTTGGAATATTCCCCGCTAACAATTTTTACAGGAATATCCCTATGGAAAAATTCAAAAAGCTGGCTGTCATCTGTGATTTTAAATTCGCTTTTCACATATTTTTCATACATAGAAAAAAGAATATTTTTATCAAAGGCTTGGGGAGTTTGAATATTATAAACATAGTCTCTATTTGGTGTGAAATCAACAACCATATCCTCATCTACGATTTTTATAGTATCCTTTGTTTTTGTTGCACTTATTACAGCCTTGTAAGACTTCAAATCTTCAAGCACCCTATAAAAAAGTTCTCTACTTGCAAAAGGCCTTACCCCATCATGGGTTAAGACCAGTTCACATTTGCTATTTAAGGCTTTAAGCCCTTCAAAGGTTGAAAGTTCTCTAGTGCTAGAGCCATAAACATACTTTATTTCTCTAGCATAGCCCTTTATAATTTTTTTTATCTCATCCTCATCATCTTTTCTAATGACAAGGATAATTTCATCAAAAACATCTATCTTGGTGAGTGTATCAAGGGTTAATTCAATAACTTTTTTGCCCCTAATATTTAAAAAAGGCTTGTTAATCTGACTATTCATTCGTCTGCCAGAACCTGCAGCTGTTATGACAGCTGAGATAAACTTACTATCTAACATTTAATCCTCTTCACTTCTAACAAAAATCATACGACCTGCAGATGTCTGCAAAACACTTGTTACAGTTGCTCGAATTGTTTGATCAAGATACTTATCCCCATCCTCAACTACAACCATAGTACCATCTTCTAGATAACCAACGCCTTGATTTCTGCCCTTCCCAAGTTTTATTACTTCTATTTCCATAGATTCGCCAGGAATTACTATTGGTTTTAAGGCATTTGATAGGTCATTTATATTTAATACTGGTATTCCTTGAACATCAGCCACCTTGTTTAAATTGTAGTCATTGGTAAAAACTTTGCCGTTCATATCAACAGCTAGCTTTAATAACTTGCTATCCACTTCTTTAATGTCAGGGTAGTCAGTATCGACAATTACTAGGTTGGTTTTGTTGTTGTTTTTGATATTATTTACTATGTCTAAGCCTCTGCGCCCACGCTCTCTTTTTAAATCATCCGGGCTATCAGCAATATGTTGTAATTCTTCTAGGACAAACTCTGATATTATGAGGTCTCCCTCTATAAAGTCTGTCTCCAATATATCTACTATTCTTCCATCTATTATTACTGATGTGTCTAGAATCTTTGGACTTGCAAGATTTTTATTCTTATCGTGCCTAAAAGAAGATCTGCTTTCCTTGTTTTCTTTTATGCCCTTGAATAGATTATAAAAATCGTCAGAATTTTTTGTAGAAACTCTCCATCCCAAGTAACCTAAACCGATATATAATAAAATAGATAATAGCACAAAAATTGAATTGCCTCCATATGGTAATTGTAGGCTGGTTAAAGGTCTTGATATTAGAGTTGCAACAAGAATTCCTATTATTGCTCCTATAGTTCCAACTATCAACTTGCTTGCCGGTATTTCACTAATTTGCCCTTCAATATGGGAAAAGTTTTCTATAAACTTACCTGCAAGCGACTTTGAAATTAAATAAAAAATTATTCCACCTATTAGACCTGCTAGGAAATTTGCGACAATAAAGATAATGCCGCTTGTTTCCATCCACAAACTTGCGGCATTTACTACATTTAGTATCACAATACCAAGCACGGCTCCAATTAGTGTCACAACTAATTGAAATATTCGCTTCATCCATGCTCCTTATGATTTTTATAGACCGATTGACTCATCAATCATCTCTTCTGCTTTTTCTTTTTCTAGAGAACCTGCCATTACTAGTTCGCTGGCCATTATTCTTCTTGCTCTATTTAATAACTTTTTTTCTGTGGTAGATAGGCCTTTTTCCTTATCCAAAATCGCAAGGTTTCTTACCATTTCTGCGATTTTAAATATATCACCAGTCTTTATAACTTCTTGATTTTCTCTATATCTGACATTCCAATTGTCAGGCATAGGTGTTGGGTCATCATCCAAAATCCTTAGAACTTCATCACCTGATTCCTTATCAATAACATCTCTGACATTCATTTTGTCTATATTTGAAATCGGGATTGAAATATCCATGGAACCAATTGGCATTTTTAGGATAAAGTATTCCTTTTCTTCTCCCAAAAACTCTTTTTTCTCAATAGAATCTATTACCCCAGCACCGTGGTTAGGGTATACGATTTTATCGCCTATTTTAAACATTTTTACCTCCTAGGTTCTCATTAATATTATATCAAATCCTGAGAAACTAGTAAAACATAAATGTTATATGCTATAAAATACAAATATTTTATTGCTTATCTCTAATACCCGTTCTCATCCTAACTTTTTCTTTAAGTGCATCTATTTGGGCAAAAGTAGTTGTGCCACCATATTCACCATCTAGGGACCAGGATACTTTTTGGTCAGTCTTAACTTCAAAATGTGAGCCTTGGCGGAAGATTAACATATCGTTTTCTTCTCTGTTGGTAAGGCCTGATATTATTTTATTTACATCTACTAATGATTGAGGACGGCGAACCATTGTTAGTTCAAAAACTCCATCGGATAAGGATACATTATCGCCAGTTATCCCTTCAAACCCTCCCACAGATACAGAATTTGTTACCATAAAGTGGATGAAATCACCATTTATATTTTCATCATCTACCAACACATCCATTTTATAACTTGTCATGTTAGATAGAGGTAAAGCCTTCTTTAAACCTTCAATGATATAGGCACTTCTGCCAAAAATATTCTTAGCATCTTGATCAGTATCGAAAGAAACGTCTGATATAGAGCCAAAGGCAGCAACATAGACAAAAAACTTGTCATCGATTTGACCAATATCGATTCTTTTTTGATATCCACGACTGGCTAGTTTTACAGCTTTTTCTATATCTGTCGGGATTTTTAAGGACTTTGAGAAGTCATTTGTAGATCCAGTAGGAATATAGGAAATAAGGGGGTCAATTTCAGCCTTTGACACCGCTGCTATTGCTTCATCAAGAGTTCCATCGCCGCCTGCCACAATAATTTCTTCAAAATTCTCTCCATATTTGCTAATTATCTTACTAGCATCTCTTGGAGCTTGGGTTGCATATATGCTTGTTAAATATTCTTTTTCACTTAGATAGTCTATAATCCAAGGTAATTGTTCATTTATGATTCTCTGACCACTGTTTGGATTGTAGATAAATAGGGCAGTTTTCATAAGCCCTCCTTATATAGTTTATTTAAGTAAAATATACGCTTTATTGGTATTTTGTAAATAAAAAAGAGGTGTATAAAACACCCCAAATTTATGCTACTGAAAGTTTTTTGTCGTGTAGGTAATAAGTGCCAGCAACTAAGAGCAAATCTATTATTAAATTATATGCTATAGGTGCTATAGTTATTTGGTAGCCCTTGCTATGGACTTCTGCATTTGCAATATTGGACAAATTATTATCTATATAGAGGGAATTTTCATAAACTACGGCTGAATTTGCTTGAATTGATACAAATATCAAGCCAACGATAATAGATACTGCCATAAATACCAAGACAACTTTTAGCTTAGATGGTCTACCAAATATTCTAGAAGATCCTGCTGTTATGGCAAATATCACCTCAATAATATTTGTAACTAGCATTATAATCATGTATAAAACTATTGATGCCAAGTTTGCTACTCCTATTTCAGACAGAAGACGCTTAAAAGGTTCAAAAATATCCGATATATAAATAGCTTGACCGTTAGCTAGATTTACAAAAACCATAAAGTAAGCAAAAGCAAAGAGGCTTGCTATTATAGTCATAAGTATATAGTTAATAAATCTTGCGCCTAATATTGAACCAGTCTCTATCGGTATGGCTGAATAAAATGATGAATACTTGCCATAAAACCTATCATAGTCATTAATAGCTACAGATACTAAGGCCACAAATGGACCTATAACTACAAACGCCATAGTAAGACCCATGCCGATCATGACCAAGGGATTTTCACCAAATACTTTCAAAAGACTAGCAAAAACTAACGCAAGGACAAGGGGCAAAATTAGCCATAAAATAGTAGACTTGATATCTTCCTTAAAAATTCTTCCTAATAATTTTCCCATTATAAGACCTCCGTAAAGTATTCTTCCACACCCATATGATGGTTTTCTCTTATATCATCGACACTTTCATTTACCATAAGCTTGCCATTATCCAAAAATAAAGCTCTATCCAAAACTTTTTCAACTTCAAGGACAAGGTGGGTTGATATAATCATAAGACCTTCGTAATCAAAATTATCTATTATTGTATTTAAAACTATTTTTCTAGACTTTGGATCTATACCACTCATAGGTTCATCAAGGATATAAATTTTTGCTTTCCTAGATAAAGTAAGGGCAATCTGAATCTTTTCTTTCATCCCCTTAGAACATTCCTTAATCTTTAATTCTTTTGAAATTTCAAAGCTGTTCAAAAGCTTATAAAATTTATTAAGATCAAAGTCCTCATAAAAAATACTATATATACTACAAACTTCTTCTATTTTTAAATTCTCATCCAAAGGTAAGTGGTCTGGCTGATAGGCAACTATGTCATTTGTAAGTCTACCTGGCATATTGCCACAAATACTTACTAAGCCTTGGTAATTTCTCTCAAGACCTGCTAATATTCTAATAAGAGTGGTTTTCCCAGAACCATTTTCTCCCAAAAGCCCAACAATTTGTCCTTGATCTAGGCTTAGGTTTACATTATCAAGAACTGCCCTGCCACTATAAACCATAGTTAAATTCTTAATATCAATCATAATTTTTCTCCCAATAATTCCTTAAATCATCTATCGCTTTATCTTTCTCTAGATTTAAATTCTTTGCTCCTTCAATAAATTCATCGGCTATTTTTTTGAAGGAATCATCTTCTAGGTCTAAGATCAAAGATGTATTATCAGTGACAAACCTACCAGCTGTCCTCCTAGTCTCTGTGAGCCCCTCTCTTTCAAGCTCAGAAAGAGCTTTTTGGATAGTGTTGGGATTTACCTCATAAAAACTTGCCAGACTTCTCACCGAATCAATCTTCTCACCAGCTTGCCACTGACCAGTTGATATCTTTAGCTTAAATTCTTCCAGAAGTTGCAAATAAATTGGCCTTTGATTATCAAATTCCATAGCTACCTCCAACTTGTATTATTGTATTACTATCTTAGTACAATGATATTATATCATGGATTTGAAAATATGCAATAGAAAATCGAAGATATTTTTAAAATATCTTGGACTAAATATTTTATTTTTTATGTATACGTATCTTTTGGCTTTTCGTTATTTAGGATTGTACCCTTGTACCTCGGGGGATAGGAATTAGGGGTAGCTAGCCCGTCCGGCTGACAGAGGACAGACCCCTTTTTCCTACGGAAACTCGCTTTATTCAAAGCTCCTTCGCGCTACCGCACTGAGTTTCCGGGTTAAACAGCCGAAATCAACGGCTGTTTAACTCCCCAAATCCCCCTAAACCTTCTACTACGAAAACTCGCTTCTGACGAAGCTCTTTCGTGCTACCGCACTATGTTTTCGGGATAAATGACCAAAATCAACGGTCATTTATCTCCCACCGCCACTGCGTGGTGCGCAGAGCAGAAGAAGTTTGCTTCGCAAATTCTTTTGTTTTGACTGATTACCTAATATTAACTGCACCACTAAGCCTACAAGTGCAACAAACATTGGATTAGCGGTTGGAAAATTGTGCTGTTTTCAAATCGTAGAATTTCGTTAAGAAATCGCACTGTTTGAGCGTAGCGAGTTTGCGATTTTAGAAATTCAAGATTTAGAAAACACCAATTTTTTTAGTTAATAATGAGAGTTCACCCTATCAAATCGCTAGAATTTGCACAGCAAATTCTTACAAGTTCCAGCACCACGCAGTGGCCGTTTCGAGGGGTAGCAGAAATTGGGGTCTAAGGGGAGGTAAAAGCCCATTGATTTTGGGCTTTTACCCCGAAAACATAGTGCGGTAGCACGAAAGAGCTTCGTCATAAGCGAGTTTTCGTAACCGGTTGGTGAGAGTCCTCAACGAGCCGGACAGGCTTATTAACTCCCCTGGGTTTTCCCCCTTAGGGCGAAGTCATAACCTTAAATTATAAATAAATAAAAGACATTCATTCTTTTTTTGTTCAACATAAACATTTTTATTTACAGTTTCTTTACAAAGATCCTTCAGTCGGCTCTTAAAAGAACCTCCCTCGAGGATGACAAGTTCATTAAAACTATACAAGCAACAAAAATAGATTATTACTTTTTCAAATGAAATTTTTACAGTAAAAAGACCACCATTTTTACTTTGGTGGTCTTTTCCTATATTTTTGCTATCCTTTGGTCCTCATAAAGCTTTCCTAAGCTCTTATAACTTATAACATAAACTATAAGTAGTATGGCCATATCTGCTAATAATACTGAATAGTTTAGTGCAATGTTATAGAATATAAAGTTATCAAAGCCTGCTTCTTTAGCTTTTGTCATGCTGTAAAAGAAGATTTGTCCGCTTATTACGTTAAATACTCCGCTTGCTAGAAAGGCAATTATTATTGATGGTATATAGCTTGTTAGCTTTCTCTCATCTCCAAATTTGATCCCAGCTAGACCTATCATTGATGCTGATAGGATGTAGTCTAGTATGGCTTGGGCTGGGTGAATTACGTATCCACCTATTAACATATTTAAAATACCGAATAAAACACCTTCTACCATTCCAGCCTTCACACCCCATCTAATAGCAAATATTACTAGTGGTAATTTACGAGCCAGTGTGACCGATCCTCCCATAGGCAGTTTGAACAAAACTATTTTATCTAGTATAAATGCTAGGGCTAGCATTATTCCGCCTTCTACAACCATTCTGGTTGACCAATTTGTGTTTTTTTCCATAAAAAAACCTCCTTATAATTCCTACTAAAGGCTAGCCAATAAGCCTAGCAATTAAACCAGAATTAAAAAGAGTTTAGTTCACTTTCCAACGCAAGCATTATCTTGATCTGGTTTAAGGGTAAAATCTCAGCCATTTGGCACCCCTAGTGTATGATTATTATAATAGACTTTTAATTATTTGTAAAATGTAAGTAGAACCACACTATATTTCTTTTAATAGATCAACTTCAACATAGCCTTGGCTTCCGTTGAAATCTACCCAAACAAATCCACCATCAGCTTCTTGTAGGACTTGTACAACAGAAGACTTATCCAGCTTATCATACTTAGAGCTTTTTTCTGGAAATTCGTACATATAGGTCTCTTCTTTTACTTCATAAAGTCCATTTATTTGAAGCTTATCATTTCCCTTAGTCTGTTTTTTATTATCTCTTATTTCTATATCTTGTGCCTGGTAGGACTCATTTGACTTTGAACAAGAGGATAATATTAGGATGGCACATATTAAAAAAAACTTTTTAATAATAAATCACCCCTAAAAGCTTGATACCAAGTCTTTTGTATTCATCTACTTGGCCTAAAAGTTCGTTTTTGTGAGAATTTTTATCTACAAGAAGTATTTTGTAATCCTCGAATTTAGCCAAGTTAATACTAATTGGATCATTTGCTGATTTTTCTTCAAATATTACATTTCTGTAATCCTTTAATTTTTCTGCCATCTCGCTTTCAAAATCGGCAAAATTTTCTCTATGAATTCTTGCATCTATGACTTTTGCATCAAGAATATTAGCAAGGTCATTTGATATATCTAATTGATTATTTGATACTTTCAAAGGAGTAAATCCAATGATATTTTCAAGGGATATATTGTCAATTTTTCTTTTTATTTTCGCCAATTCACCAGATCTTTCTTTTGACAAATCTGCCAAAACTTCTATATCAAGCTCTCTTATATCATTTGCATCATTTATCCTATCTGATAAGATTTTTTTTATGATGATGATGACAAGACCTAAAAGCCCACCAACTATGAAGGCAGCAATAGTAAATATTAGATTACGAGTATTGGAAGATTTTTTTACAAGAACATTTTGCAAGTACTCTATATTTTCCATATTCAAATAGTCTTTGGCAAAATTTCTAAATTCCTCTGTAATAAGAGTTAGGCTATCCTTTGCTCTTGCTTCATTTGAATCCTTGTAGGTAAAGGCAATGACCCCTCCTTGTGGATTTACAGTATATTCCAAATTGTTTTCAATTTCAGAAGCTTTCATATCTGGAGAAATTTCAGAAGCCACCTTTTCGTAAAGGTCATTTGATTCTAAGAATTGGCCGTAGATATTGGATAATTTCTCATTTAAGATAAGCTTGTTGTAGGTTATTGGTTCTTCAGTATTGCTGGTTACAATCAAAACTGAATTTGCCTCATAAGAACCACTTTTTACTACAGTAAAGAAAAAGCTAAGACCTGCTAGAAGGATGGCAGGAATAAGTAGCAGCAAGATATTTCTTTTTACCGCTTCTATAATTTGTTTGCTAGTTAATTTTTGCATATTATCTCCTATTTTAATGAATATATTGCATTTAAATTTGTAAAGAAAAAGTCATAGGCTGGAGCCTTTACCATCAAAAAAATCGCATAAGGTATCAAAAACACCAAAATTGCAAGGATTATCAAAAATCTGCCAAGTTTGTCTATGTTTTTGATATGCTCTAGGACAAGGGGAATGTATATTATCTGTAAAACTGTAAAAAACGTTGAAAATCTAAAGGCTATAGCAGTTGATGATCTAAATACTAAAAGTACCAAGAGACTAAACCACATGGCCTTGATAGATGTTTCTTCTATAGAGTTTTTAACAAAAGACTTTTTATCAAAATACATAAGTGTCGTAATAAAAAGGGCAAGAGCAAATATAATCCTAGGATCATATAGGCTCATAGACTGGGCAAATTTACCAGTAAATGTATAATTATTAATTTTTGTAGCCATTCTCGCAAGGCCTACATTTGACAAAAGAAGCGCTAAAATTCTAAAAACTGTTTTTGAAAATACACTTACCAAGATGGCAAGTATTGCACTTACAATCTTAAAAGCTCTCCCCATTTCAAAGGCCATAAAAAACAAGAATGGCAAAAGTATAATTGCCGCCCTATGAAAGGAAAATGAAAATAGGAAAAACAGTAAACTTTTTATGTACTTTCTTTCAGCAAAAAAGTTTATACTAAGTAGTCCTAATCCTATAGCCGATGCCGTTCTTGCTGTTTGCATATCAAATTGGATGAAAATCGGCAAGAAAATAATGGCCGACAAAAAAGGATCTTTAGATTTTTTTATAGATAGGTAGGCTATAGGAAAAATGGATAAGGCATTCATTATAGCTATAACCCACTGGCGTGAAAGGCCCAAGATATTGATGATATAGGAAAAAAACCTAAATCCAAATTCTACTGCATATGAAAAGTTAAAGACCTTGGAAAGATCAGTTCCTATGTCTTTTACAAACCACAAATAATTGTAATAATCTGCATCACCAGATCCTCTTATGGCCGCAAAAACAAACATAATAAAGAACATAAGCCATGCAAATATTCTTTTTTTCTTTTCATCTTTAAACTTTATTAAGCTGTTAATTATAAATAAGCAAAACTCACTTATTGTAAATAAGGTAAATCCCATAAATATTCCTCATAAATTCTTAAGCTTATTATAACAGATTATAAATGCAAAATAAAATGGATAATGACCGAGAATTATGCAATATCATTTAGAAATTTTTAATATTTAACACAATTTTTACAAAACTTTTATGCAAATAATACAATACTAGCTTAGTATATAAATCAAGGAAACAGTTTAATGCTGACACTATTAATTTTCATCGCAAATGCGTACTCTTCCTTAAATAAAATTTATGTCAACTGTTTACCTTTTTGTACAAAACTAATTACCCTCAAACTTTTGTACTAATCTCTCACAAAGAAATATCAAACAAAGTGAGAACAAGGCAGTCAACTATACAATGTGTTGACTGTTTGTTATTTTCCCCACAAAAAAAGCACCCCATGGTGCCTTTTTTATTATCTAAGAGAAACTTTGCCAAAACCAGCATCTATATTTACATTTAAATCTTCCTTGTTGGCATTTGTTGATACTTCATAGCCATTTTCAATTTGCATCTTGTTTTTATATTTTTCTGAAAGATTTAAATCACTAGCTTCGACCCTCGCCTTGATCTCGCCTTCAAATCCCTCACTATCTATGACAATATTACCAGAAGATGAGTCTAATGATATGGATCGAGCATCTTTAACGTGGTAGATTCTAATATTGCCTGATGTAGTATCAGCAGTAAATGTCTTTGAATTTAGTCCATCGATTCTAACATTGCCGCTTACTGCATCTACGTTTGCTTCTTGGCCACTGATATTGGATAGGTAAACAGAACCGTTGACATTGTCTATATTTAAAGTGCCGTTGGTGTTTTTAATGTCAATTTTTCCATTTACATTGTTTATATCAAGCTTGCCACAAGAATTTATTACAGTGATTCTAGCATTTACAGAATCTATGGTTGAATTTGTAAAATCAACATCTTCTACTTCGATGGAACCATTTACAAGGTCAATAGCTAGGCTATCATATATATTCTTTCCTAAAGATAGGTGGATAACTGGGGTTGCATCGTAGTTTCTGTGTTCGTCATTGATGCTGATATTTAGTGAATCTCCCAAAACTTCTACATTTAAGAAATCGTCTAAATTAGATTTTTTTGACCAAATATCTTGGCTTAGGGTTATGGCAGAATCGATAGCTCTTTCTATATAGATTTTGCCACTAGGAATATCAATATTAATATTATTTATGTCATCGTCAATTCTCATCTCATCGTGAGTATTTATTTGGCCTCTGATATTAAATTGATTTATATCTATATTGTCTAGGTCAAAATTGCCCAAGTTTTCAAAGGTTTCTGTTGTCTTTTTGATTACAGCTTCCATTGATTGGGTGAATTTGGAAACGAAGTCATTGTCATTTCTACTTTTCTTGCTACCGATTGCTTCTAGTAGATTGTTAGCTTCTTCAACAGTAATCTTTCCTTCTTTTAACATCTCTAATATAATTTGTTTTTCATCATTCATCTTTTAATTCCTCCAATAATTCGCGAGCTTGACTAGCTGTAATCTCGCCATTATCTAGCATATTTAGTATATCTATGCGGCTAGCTTTCTTGTCTACTTGTCCGCCCAATTTTGCTACTAACTTATCTATTCTATTTCTAACTGTAGGATATGAAATACCAATTTCTTCTCCTACATCTTTAATACTTCCTCTTTTTTGTAAAAATAATTCAATGAATTCTTTATCTTCTTTATCAAGTCTAGAGAAATTATCCATTTCAAATTCGCCGCTTACTTCTGTATAACAATTATTGCATCTATATGATGTGATGATCATCTCATCACCACAGTTTGGACATTTATTTATCATAGATAGCCTCCTTTTGATATAAGTATACTACGTTTTTAATATTTGTAAAGTCCAAATTAATATTTTTAATAAAATAAATAATATTTTTAATTATTTGCATTAAGGTTTTGTAAATTTTAATTGTGAGAGTTTAGGGCAAAAAAATACCAGGCTTTATTTGCCTGGCTTAAATATAATCCTTTGCCCAGTAGGAACGCAAAGTTCTAACTATCCAAAGTATAGTATTTATCATAACTACCGCTAAAATCAACATGCCCAAAAGTACATAGGACGCATAAACAAATTCTCCCATTCGAACTTTATTGCCGATTATACTATAAATAATATAAAGTAAAAAAAAGAATCCTATCCATTTGCCGCTTGTCTTTAAATTCCCTTTAAAATCTGGGTAAATCATAGTTTTTTTCCCATAGCGATTGAGGAAATAATCACGTTTTTTTCTTATTTCATCTCTTTTTTCCTTACTAGCATTATCTATTATAGCCGAATAATAGTGTTCCATATCGCTTGGCCTAGTTGCATATTTTTTAAGATTTAATGCTTCTTCATTGGAAAACTCATTGGTTAGGATTTGATAAGTGATAGCTGCTTTTGATTGGTAGGTCCTGCGTTCATCTCTTAGTTTTTTTAGCTTTTCTATATCTTTTTGTCCATTGATTAAATTTTCAGTGTCTATTTCATATTTTCTCTTATATTTTAAATATCTAGTAAAAATTAAGACAAAGGTCAAAATAATTAGCATTTGCCCAATTATAACTAATAAATCTCCTCCACCTATGAGGCTAACGATGCTCATTACAATGGCTGGGATAAGTATGGTTATAAGGGCTATTATAATAAATAATAAAATTGATCTCATAAATTAAGCACCTTTTCGTAGCATTCTACTAACTTTCTTCCTGTATTTTCTATAGACTTTGACTTAGCAATCTCATAGGCAAAGTCTACTAAAGATGGCAAAGTTCCACTTAGTATGCCAGTGATTTTTTCCTTAAAGCCTTCCAAATCCTTGCCCTTGTAGATGTTTTCTCCATCTACATAATCTTTTTCAAATATTTCTATATCTCGAATTAATATATCTGCCTTGGTGGCAAGGGCTTCTAAAAGGACTATCCCCTCTGTCTCCTCGTGGGTCAAAAATACGTATAAATCTGATCCGCTGTAGGCTACTCTTAGCTCATCACTAGATATATATCCCGGGAAGTGGAGATTGGCCGGAGCCTTGTCTATAAGTTTTTTAATTTCTGCAGGCATTACCGAAGGATTGAGCTTGCCAAACCAGACAAATTCGTATTCTGGCAAAAGCTCAGCAAGCTTTATAAAATCATCTATGCCCTTTCTTTTGATAGGTAGGCCAACTGAAATAATTGATTTCTTGTTTGGATCCAAATTATAAGTCTTATAAAAAACTTCTCTGTCATTTTCTTTTTTCTTCCAAAAATCCAGATCTATTCCATTTGATACTACTTCGATATCTCTCTTAAGTCCATAAGTCGAAAGAATTTCCTTGGAATACTCGCTTGGAGTAAGGATTAAGTCTCCCTTGTTGTAGCAATGCCTTAGCCAAGATTTAAAGAGTGGGGCTATTTGATTTGATAAAATAAAGGAATTTTTGAAATCTTCCTTGGTGGAATGGGCGTGGTAGATGACTTTTTTGCCAGCTCTTTTTGCTTTAGATGCAAAGGCAGCAGATTTGGGAAAGACTGTGTTTATGTGAACTATATCAAAGTCTTCCGTATCATCTAGGGTGAAGTCACATCCGACCTTTGTCAAAGCCTTGATTTGGTGGTCTATGGCCTTGCCAACGCCAGATTCTCTTACTGTTTCATAATCTTTTGTATATAAAAGGACTTTCATAATCGTACTCATTTACTGCTTTTTCGTATAAGGCTTCACATTTGCTACCAAAGCTTTGGACAGAAAAATTATCCAGGGCATAGGCTCTGGCATTTTCCCTAAGTTTATTTTTCAAATCTTCGTCACACAAAACTTGGTATATATATGCCTTAAATTGTTCATAATCATCGTAGCAAAAACCATTGAAGCCATTTTCTATAACCCCTTCTAAGGAGCCATCCTTCCTGCAAATGGCTACTGTTCCATTTGATAGAGCCTCATAATAGGTAAGACCTTGGGTTTCTGATGTAGATGCCGTTGTAAATATATCAGCAGCCTGGTAATACTTGTTAACCTCACTTGGATCTACCATACCTATGAAATTTGCTCTGTTTTTAAAGTTTTTGCTATAATCTATCAGTTTATTAAGGTGAGGTCCGCCGCCAACTATGAGAAATTCTATGCTTGGATCATCGAGTTTGTCATAGTACTTTATAATCTCTTCTATGTTTTTTTCTTCGGCAAGCCTTCCTAAGTATAAAAGGATCTTTTTATCCTTAGCTATTTTTAGTTCATCTCTCAATTTTTCTTTGTCATATAAGTCTGGTATGTGAACACCTGTGGGTATTACTGCTATTTTTTCTTTCCCTATATTATAAGATTCCAATATTCCAGCAGTTTTTGCTGTTGGAGCTATAAAGTAATCGCACATATCAGAAAGAGCCTTTGAAAATTTGGCTACAATCTTCACACCAGCTTTTTTGTTTGTCGTAAAATAGTGGGTGTAGTCTTCATAGACTGTATGATAGGTGTGGATTAATGGGATATTTAGCATCTTTGATAGGGTCTTGGCCATCATAAATGTTGAAAATTCGCACTGACTGTGGATTATATCTGGCTCCCATTTTTTTATAGATCTTAGGTGGGTGTTGGCCAAAATATTTGTAATCCTAGCCTCAGGATAAATTTTCTTGGCAGAAAGAGAACCTATGTAGTAAACATCCTCACTCTTATAGGACATAAGAGTATTTGATAATGTTAGGACTCTTACCTCATGGCCCTTACTTTCTAGATATTCTTTTAAATTTAGTACTGATCTGACTACCCCATTGACAACAGGATAGTACCAATCGCTTGTTATAAGTATTTTCATAGTATCCTCAACATTACTATATGTTCTATTATTTCATTTACAATTTGGAAAAATCCTCATCTTTCATTATCCACAAAAATTAGTATAATTTATGAGAAATGAGGTGAAATATGGGTCCTTTAATCGTATCAGACATAACACTATTACTATTTACAATTTATATAGGAATTTTTCTTAGAAATTTCTATTCTCCATATCCCGAAATGAAAGTAGGTTTTCATATTTGGGAAGTTTGCTATAATGAGAAAACTTGGGATTACGGCAATAAGTTTGCTGGCCTTACTTCCATAGTTCTTGGCATTATTTTATTTGCGATAATACTTCCCATACTAATTTACTTAGAACTTAAGAGGTCATATCTAGTAGGAATTATAACATTGTTTGCTATTATCTATTTTATCCTCTTATACTTCATAGTAAAAATAAGACTTAGAAAAAAATTCAATCTCAAAGATGACTAAAGCGGCCAAATGGTCGCTTTATTTTCTTATCTTAAAGGTGTTTTTACCATGTTTTTTTACAACAAACGGAAATATTATAATTAAAATTAGCATAATAACTATTAATGCTATAAAAGCCACATTCATATCCCCATCAAACCTACCCATTATAGCAGGTATGATTAAAATATTGACATAGCCTATGAGGGAATTTATAAACTTATATAATCCTCCCTTAGCAGATGCATCCTGGTTAAAGGGTTGGAAAACATAATAGTTAAATAGGTTAAAGGCTGGAAAAAACAAGTAAGAAACCACTATAAATCCACCAGCTAAAAGTCCTGTTTCTATGTCAATATTTTGGTATAAAAAGTAATAAGTGATAAGGCTTATAAGAGTTGATGCAAGTTCTATAAACTGTATCTTTAATAGAGATATGTACCTTAATTTGTACATATCAAATATTGCTTTGGGGTCCCTATAAAAACCATATTGCATCAAAGACCTGTCGCAGTTTAGGAAAAATGCCCTAGCACTTTCAGTATCATTATAAATAATCATAGTAATGATAGGTAAGGCTAATATAAAGATGCCTTCTATAAAGCTTGCAAATCTTGTAAAAATAAATTTTACACCAAAAAGTAAGGCCAAAATGATAGCAAATATTATCAATGCCTTTTTAAATACTGGTTTTATAAGAAGCCTACTATGCCTTTGAAAAAAGAGATTATTTAAAAGTTCATATCCCCTTCCCTTAGTCTTTTTATCTTTTTCTATATCGCTATCCTTAAGGGCAAGGCTATCATTGGCAATCTTATCGAAGTCTAATTCTATATTAGCGCTCTCTTTTTTTGCAAGTTCCAAAAGTCTGTCATATCCATCAAATTTAAGTAAATATCTAATAGATACTATAAAAATCACCAAGCTTAGCAAAAATATAGGTATAAGTATTCTTATAGATATACTTTTCAATTGCATCAATAGGGCAAATAGTATAACTGCCAACACTATAAAAAAGGAAAATCTATCGGACAATTTTTTCTCTTTTTTAAAAGACATGTATAAATTGTAAGTGTTTGTACTTATCCTGATAAAGGCTAGGCTAAGGCTTATTATAAGAGCTTTTTTAAATCCTAAAATTATCCAAAAGATTATAGCTCTACCAAAGGAAATCCTCAACGGATCAAAGACGCCAAGTACTAATCCTGACTCCTTAGCCTCCATCCTATATTGCTTATTTAATTTATGAATTTCTAACTTGCGGCCCTCAATATTGTTAGATACGAGAGCTGGTGTCAGATAAAAGCTCAAAAAAGCCAGGTTTACAACACCGTAGTCCATCAAGTCCTCAAATTCTTGAACCCTATATATCCCAAGCTTGTTTAATGACCAAATTATTGATCCTGTTATGATAATACATAAAACAAAAGAAAGCATAGATTTAATAATTTGACCCATCAAAGAAAAGATTGGCCCAAGTATATATACTAACTTTTTAAAGCCATAAAGCTTATATTTGTCGCCTGTAAGCTTGCCTAGTAAAGGAATCCTATGTACAAAATCTATAAAATGATTTATAGATTCCGTCAGCGAAATATTTTCTATGATCCTATATTTTTTGTAATATTCCATTATTAATCCTCCACTTGAAGTAAGTTTATTACTTTTTCTTCAAAGTCCGGATTATTTTTAATCTCCCTATCAACTTCACTGGCTTTTCCCTTGTGAAGAAGAACAATCTCATCTGCCATATTTTTGGCCAAGTCTAGGATATGGGTTGAAAAAATTATGATATGGTCATCTTTTATAGACTTTATCAAATCTTTCATCTCTTTTTGTACGACTACATCAAGGGAGTTTAATGGCTCATCCATCAAAATCACTTTTGGTTTTGTGATAAGAAACATCATCATTTGAAGCTTATTTCTCATACCAGTTGAGTAGCCTTGGATTAGCCTATCCTTGTCATCTTCATCAAATTTGACTTGGTCAAAATATAGATCAGGATTTAAGTCTCCCTTAATCCTTTTTTTATTTACATCTATAAAAAAATTTATAAATTCTCTGCCTGTAAGAAATCTTGGCAACTCTGGTTCAGCTAGCATGAAGAATACGTCGTTTAAGTCAAGAGGTCTTTTTTGCTTTCCATCAAAAAGAAAAACTTGACCCGAATCTTTTGCTAATTCTTTTGCTATAAGGGAAAAAAGGGTGGTTTTGCCTGCACCGTTTCTTCCTAAGAGGGCATAAATTATCCCTTGGTCAAATATTGCGTCTAAGCCATCTAAAACTAACTTTTCATCAAAACTTTTAGATAAATTTTCTATTAATAATTGCATCAATCCCTCCAATAACTTATTGTTTTCCTAAATAGTGTATCAAAGTTTTAGACTTATTGCCACGGTCATTGATAGCCATTATATTTATATTAATTATGGATTATATATTTCTGATACTTGTGATTTCGCTTGGATTATCTATAATGACATCTGGGTTTTCAGCTTCTAATATTTTTCTCTCACGAAAGCCCCATGAACATCCAACGGTAAAAATACTGGCGTTTTTCCCACATTTCATATCTACTTCACTGTCGCCGAAGTATAAGATATCAGAAAAATTCACTCCAAATCTTTCTGCAATTATCATAATCCCTTCTGGCGATGGCTTCCTCTTGTAATCTTCCCTGTAGCCTAAGATATAATCAAAGTAATCATTGCCAAATACGTCTTTTAGAACCTTGTTTGATGTAGAATCAGGCTTATTGGAAAAGGCAGTTATTATCTCCCCACGACTTTTGATTTCATCAAGGGATCCTCTTATCCCATCAAAGGGCTTGGTAAGATATGATGGGTTGTCGTCGTAGGCAAGGTTATAGGCGTCATAAATTTTTTCTTTTAAAATATCGTCTCCTTTGAAACTAACATAGCTAAGAGATGACTCAACTAAAACTCTAGGTCCATTTCCTACAAATTCTCTTACCTTATCTTTTGGCACAGGATCTAGGCCATATTTTTTGAAAGTTGTATTCAAGTGATAATCTATAGCATCAATTGTATTTAGTAGCGTTCCGTCAATATCAAAAATATACATAATCTCTCCTTTTCACTTCTACATCCTAATTTACCCTATTATAGATTATTTTATTAATTTTTGGGCAAAAATAAGATTAATACTATTTTTTGATAATTTTTACCCATTGTATATACATTAGGGTAAAATATTAGTATCTTAGAGAAAAGAGGGTATTATGACAGACAAAAGAAACCTATCCATGCTTAGTGATTTTTATGAATTTACTATGGCCAATGGATATTTTAATAACGGTATGAAAGATACTATTACAGTTTTTGATGCCTTTTATAGGTCAAATCCAGATGATGGAGGATATTCTATCTTTGCAGGGTTAAATGACATTATAGATTTTATAGAAAATCTACACTTTAGCAAAGAGGACATAGAATACCTAAGATCTTCTGGTAATTTTACTGATGATTTCTTAGAATATCTTGCTGATTTCAAATTTACAGGTGATGTGTGGGCCTTTCCAGAAGGATCAGTTATGTTCCCAAATGAGCCAATCATCACAGTAAAGGCACCTATAATCGAATGTTCAATCCTAGAGACTTACCTACTACTATCTATGAACTTCAACTCACTTATTGCTACAAAATCTAGCAGAATAGTTCGTGCTGCAGGCGACAGACTTGTTATGGAGTTTGGAGCAAGGCGTGCCCAAGGAGCTGATGCTTCCATAACTGGAGCAAGAGCTGCATACATCGCTGGCGTTCCAGTATCATCTAATACTTTATCAGCTCAAAAATATGGCTTCAAACCATCCGGAACTATGGCTCACTCATGGATCCAAGCCTTTGACAATGAGTATGAGGCTTTCAAAACTTATGCAGAAGCTTATCCAAACAATTGCATACTCTTAATAGATACCTACGACACAATTAATAGCGGGCTTCCTAATGCTATGAGAGTATTTAAGGAAGTTTTACAGCCAAAGGGACTTAGTGGAGGGGTGAGAATTGACTCAGGAGACCTTGCCTATCTTTCAAAAGAAGTGAGGAAGATCCTTGATGAAAATGGATTTACAGACACTAAGATTGTTGCAAGCAACTCCCTAGATGAATTTAAAATCAATTCCCTAACAGCCCAAGGAGCTAGGATTGATTCCTTTGGTATAGGTGAAAGGCTAATCACAAGTAAGTCTGACCCTGTATTTGGCGGCGTTTATAAGCTTGTTGGAATTTATAAAGATGATAAGCTCATATCAAAAATAAAGGTCTCAGAAAATGTTGAGAAGATAACAACACCTGGCTTTAAAAAAGTCTATAGACTTTATAGCAAGAAAAATAGAAAAGCAGAAGCTGACTATATCACCCTAAGAGAAGAAGAAGTCAAAGATAATGAGCCTCTTGTAATTTTTGACCCACTTTTTACATGGAAGATGAAAAAGATGGAAAATTATGAGGCTCGTTTGATGCAAGAAAAGATTTTTGAAAATGGAAAATTAATCTATGACCAACCATCTCTTGACGAGATTCAAAGCTATTGCAAAAGTGAGATAGATAGCCTGTGGGATGAGGTAAAAAGATTCGACCAACCTCACAACTACTATGTCGATCTTTCTCATGACTTGTGGAATCTAAAACAAAATCTAATCCTTGAGGCAAAAAAAGGCCTATAAGATGATCGAAAAATCATATACTAATTTTATAAATTCAGATAGCAAACAAAATTTTAATAAGAATTGGAAGTTTTACCTGGGAGATCAACCAGGTGCCTATCTTCCAAACTTTAGCGATGACAATTTTATTAATATAAATCTTCCTCACGACTACTCTATAGACCAGAACTTTAGCCCATATTTTGAAGCAGAATCTGCCTATAAGCCTGGAGGAGTTGGCAATTATAGGAAAAGTTTTATTATAGATGATATAAATCTTCATGAAAAGCAAGTATTTGTATACTTTGATGGAGCCTATCAAAACTCAACTACTTATATAAATGGAGAGAAATTGGGCTTTAATCCCTATGGCTACAATCCCTTTGCCTATGAATTAACTCCATATTTAAAAAAAGACGGAGAAAATCTCCTAGCTATAAGATGCAACCACCAAGTCCCATCTTCCCGCTGGTATTCTGGTTCTGGCATCTATAGGTCTGTAAATATACTTGTAAAAGATAGGCTAAACTTTGGCATATACGGACCAAAGATTGACTATGAAATAGATGATAAACACGTCAAAGTAAATGTGAAAGCTCAAGTATCCAACAATTATACAGATACAAAAACTTTTAAAATTAAGCACTCCTTATACTTTAAAAATAAGTTAATAAAAGAGCTTACAAGCGAAGAATTTACTATCAATCCAGCTTGCAAAAATAATATAGATTTACCTTTTGAACTAGATAATATCTCTTTATGGGACTTGGAAAATCCAAACTTATACCAGCTTAAGTCAGAGATTTTACTAGATGGTGTATCTATTGATGAAAATGTAGCAGATATCGGTTTTAGAAGCTTAGAAAAAGATCCTCAAAAAGGCATTTCCTTAAATGGCAAAAATATCAAGATAAAGGGAGTATGCCTCCACCACGACAACGGCGCCCTAGGAGCCTGTGATTATAAATCAGCCCTTGAATACAAGATCGATATATTAAAGGATATGGGAGCCAATACCATTAGGCTTTCCCACAACCCAGCAAGTAAAACTTTGATTGATCTATGCAATAAAAAAGGCATGCTAGTAGTAAGTGAGATTTTTGACGGGTGGATTTTGGATAAAAACAACAATTACAATGATTTTTCCACCTATTTTGAAAAGGAAATTGGCAAAAGTATGCTTTTAGGCTCAAATCCTTCTATGACTTATGCAGAGTTTTCCCTAAAAGAAGTCCTCAAAAGAGACTACAATTCCCCAGCTATTTTTATGATATCTATAGGGAATGAAATAATGGAGGGAACTGATTGGTCAAGTTTATCCTTGTATCCAAATCTAGCAGCAAGTCTCATAAAATGGGCCAGAGAAGTCGATTCTAAAAGATGGCTTACAATTGGAGATAATATCTTAAGATATGACTATGTCGACGAACTGATTGATATCGATGATAAGGTTAATAAAGCTTCTGGCATGGTTGGCCTTAATTATACAGAAGGCGGTCGCTATGATAAAATCCACAAAGATTACCCAGATTGGGTACTTCGGGCAAGCGAAACAGCTTCAAATATCAATTCCAGGTCAGTTTATGACAGGTTTGAATTAGACTATCTACCTAAAGATAGAAAGCTATCTTCATATGACACATCAAAAGTTGCCTGGGGTAGCCATGCATCTGATGCTTGGTATGATATCATAACAAGAGACTATGTGGCTGGAGAAGCTGTGTGGACAGGCTTTGACTATCTTGGAGAACCTACTCCCTTTAACGGTGTAGACAGAGGTCCTGTCGATAATTGGCCAAGTCCTCGCTCTTCATACTTCGGCATAATAGACTTAGCAGGATTTCCAAAAGATGCCTACTATCTTTATAGGAGCTTGTGGAATGATAAGGATGTCACCTGCCATCTATTACCAAGTTGGAATGAAGGTGAAGTCGTAATAAATGACGGTAAAGTTAAGGTCATCTGCTACACAAATGCTAGCTCAGTAGAGCTAGTCTACAAGGATCAAAATGGCAAGATCAAATCTTATGGCAAAGAATATTTTGTAAGCCAAATGACAAAGGCTGGCCACAAATATAAATCTAATAATGCTAGAAAACGTGGCTTTTCCCTATACGCCCAATGGGAAATCCCATTTGAAGAAGGAAGCATCCAAGCTATAGCTTATGATGAAAAGGGCCGCGTAATAACCCAAACTGTTGGTAGAAGTATTATCAATACAAGTGGTAAGGCCTCAAAAATTATGGCAAGGGCAAATAAAAATAGGATATATAACGATTCTTATGACTTAGCTTATGTCACAATAGACATAGTTGATGAAAATGATAATCTCATTACAAATGCGGATAATTTGATCAATGTAGATCTATCAGAAAATGCAATCCTCCTAGGCCTTGACAACGGATTTCAAGAAGATATGGGTTCCTTTAAAGTTTGTCAGAAAAAAGCCTTTGCTGGCAAACTCCTTGCAATCATAGGAGGAAAATCCGGACTTGAACCAATAGAAGCAAAAATTACAAGTCCTGGTCTTAAAGAAGCAAGCCTTAAAATTGACCTTAAAGAAAGTCCAAATACTTTTAATATCAGAGAAGAAATTAATCAAGAGATACAGACTCCATCTTTCATAGGAGAAAAGGGCTTAAGCATCTTAAATTATTCCACAACAACCTTGCCAAACATATATCCAAAACTTCCCCACAAATTGGAACTAGTAGATAAAAAGGGCAAGCTTAGTGGTAATTTCATAGATATCTCTTGGGATGACATTAATGAAGACGACCTTAGAGAAGAAGGGCAATTATTAGTCAAAGGCTATGGAAATATAGGAGAAGAAAGGCTAGAAGCAAGTGCATTTGTAAGAGTTGAATGTGAAAAACAAATAATAAATGCTGATATAGCTAATCTTGCCTTGATCAAGGAAGTAGACGATAATAAGATCACCCTAGGATTTGCCACCCAGCAAGTTTTTGCTAAACTAGTCATTAGCAAAGTGAAAAATCCTGACATAAAAATTTATGTATCTGAAGCTATGACTTACGATAAGGGGACTCTAATTAATTACCAAATGACTAAAAATAAGGGCGAATATACTTATGAATTTGACCCTGTTAAGGCAACTTATTTAACAATTGTCTTTGAAGATAAGGCTTGTAAACTGGAAATTATATCTTTGTATAATATAAAAAAACTTGCACGAATTTATAATTCAACTGAATTTGAGTCATTGGAAGTAAATGATTACATGCTTTCAGATGATGAACTTAAGGCTAGCGAATATATCTGTGATGGTAAAATCGAAGTGGTTTCCATAAGCCCAAAAGAAAATGCATCAATTACTACAATCAGACGAAAGAAAAAGTGGATAATATTATTGCAAGCTGAAGATTCATCACAAATAAGAAAATTTACAATAAAAAGGGACTAATGAGCTGAACCCCTCTATCCGTATTGCGGATTTTGGGGTTTAGGTCATAAAGTCCTTTTTTTAGTCTCGTGCTATCTCTTTTGCAAGTACATAGCCACCTATAAGGCCAGCCTCGTTGCCTAGTTCCGGGAATACTATATATTCTTTACTATCTGGCAAAACAAGGTAGTCGCCCTTTATCTTGTCAAATTCTTCTCTGATTTTATCAATCATGCCTTCCTTATTGCAAACTCCTCCACCGATTATTATGATATGTGGACGAAGAATTGCTGTGTAGGTATAAAGACCCTTAGCTATATATTTTGCGGTTATGGCAAAGGCTTTATCTGAGATGTCGAGATTTTCTCCCTTTTCTCCTGCTCTTTTTTCTATAGCAGGTCCTGAGCAAAGGCCTTCAAAGCAATTTTTGTGATAATCGCACACTCCTTCAAAGTCATCTCCATCTTCTTTTGGAAGTTCAAAGTGGCCCATTTCAGGGTGAGAATATCCTTCAAGCAATTTACCATTTTGTATGTAGGAACCACCTATACCTGTGCCTATAGTTAAATATAGCGAGCTTGTCTTCTCTTTTGCTGCTCCCAATTCATATTCACCAATACCACTTGCTCCAACATCTGTTGTAAGTCCCATTGGTAGGTCTAATTTCTTCTTAAGCTCACCAAGCAAGTCAAAATTTCTCCAAAGCCTTTTTGGCGTAGCTAGAATAGACCCATAAGTTTTGCTATTTTTGTCCACATCAATTGGACCAAATGCCCCAATGCCAATAGATTTTATATCAGAGTCCTTGAAGAATTCTACAATTTCTTCTACATTGTCATATGGGTCAGCCGTTTTTATCCTATCTTCTGTGAGGAGTTTTCCCCCATCGTCAAAAATCCCACACCTTATTTTTGTTCCACCTAGTTCTATTGAACCGTACATATATTGCTCCTTTCCTAAAAGCCCAAATATTGATTTTAAAATTTTCCTATAGTTTCATTATAACATTATTTGAAGGGGAAATATTACATTTATACATATAAACTAATAAATTTTAAAATCGTTAATGTATAGCTTGCTTGCTCCATACAAGGCAAGTCTTAATTTCTTGATATTTCTATAAGGTCTTAGGTCGAAAATACGCCTATTTCCAATAGAGTCGATATTAAATCTTTCTCCATTTATGAATATATATCCATGAGTGAAGCGTGATCCTTTTCTAATATCTTCCCCAATTGTGACAAAATTTATATCAAGATTATTAGGATTTTCTACACTAATATAGTATTCACTTCCTATGTCATCACAACTTATTAAGATATCATCTTCTATATTTTTAGAGAAAGTTTCTTGAACCTTTTCCTTAGTTTCTTTTAATCTTTCTATGATTTTATCATCTATTTTCCCGCTCTTGTTGGCAGGAATGTTTAATAGCAAAACACCCCCACGTCCTACAGATTTAAGGTATATTTCGAAAAGTTCTTCTATAGATTTTATTCTCTCATCCTTGTGAGAAAACCAACGGTCGGTAACTGAAGTGTCGCATTCGCTTATAGAAAAAACATAGTCTTCATTGTGTCCCACAGCTGACCTAAAGGCAGAATCGTAGTCTATTTGAAAAGTATCCTTTTTAAGCCTAGGAGCATTTTCACTTGGGGCAAAGCCTAACTCGTTACCAGCCCAGTGGATGCCACCCATAGCCCCGACCCCAAAAAATAAGATTTCAGGATTGTTTTTCCTAATCTCTGCCATAAAACTTTCAAAATCATATTCTTGATCTGGGTAATTCTCATCTTTGGCGTTGTCAAACCACCATTCTACAAAATGGCCCTTGTTGCCGTATATGGGATTATTTACAATCTCTTTGATCTGATTAATATAAAACTTGTTATAGGCATCCCCACTTCCATAAGTAGGCTCGTGGACATCCCACGGTGAAAGATATATGCCCATATCCATATCAAACTTAGTGCAAGCTTTTGATAGCTCATAAAGAAAATCCTTACCATAGCTAGTATTAGTAATCTTGTGGGAAGTCTCTTTTGTATCCCACATGCAAAAACCATCGTGGTGTTTGGCTGTAAAAATAAGTCTTTTAAAACCCAAATCCTTCAAAGTTTTTACATAGGATTCGTAGTCAAAGTCAGTCATGGTAAAGTCATCAAGGCTTTCCTTGCCATTGCCCCATTCTACTTCGGTATAAGTGTTCATACCAAAGTGCAAGAAAGCCCCACATCCTTCTACTAGATAATTAACTTGGGAAGTATTTGGCAATGGCCCAAGGTATTCTGGCAATGTGCCATCAAAAGTTTCTTTTAAGCCAAAGTGTTGATCAGAGTTCAAATCCGTTGTTTTTTCTAAGTTCATAAAACCACTCACCAGATTTCTTAATCCTACGCTCTCCTGTCTTAAGGTCTAGTTCAACTAAACCATATCGGTTTTTATATGCATTTAGCCAGCTCCAGCAATCTATGAAGGTCCAAACTTGGTAGCCCTTGCAATTTGCCCCTTCTTCTATGGCCTTAGAAAGCCAGTATAGGTGTTCTTTGAAAAACTCTATGCGGTAGTCATCTTGGATTTGACCATCTTTTCTAAAGCGTTCCTCATCTTCTACGCCCATACCATTTTCTGTGACTAGCCACTCTATATTGCCGTAATTATCTCGTATATTTATTGCAATATCATATAGGGCCTTTGGATAAATTTCCCAACCTCGATATGGATTCATTCTTTTGCCTGGCATATCATAGCCCATATAATACTTGCCTGGAGAAAACATTGCATCATCCTTATAAAGATATGGATTTTCCATAACTCTTAGTGGTTGATAATAGTTTACACCTAAAAAGTCTAT
Organism: Anaerococcus urinomassiliensis; assembly: GCF_900128425.1. Lineage (NCBI taxonomy): Bacteria > Bacillati > Bacillota > Tissierellia > Tissierellales > Peptoniphilaceae > Anaerococcus > Anaerococcus urinomassiliensis. The sequence goes on along the minus strand of NZ_LT635781.1, from coordinate 130,281 downwards.
GGTGTTTTCTTTGATTATTTGTAAATCTTGGTCTGTGTATTCTGGCAATAAATCTTCATTCGCTATTATGTCTACTAATTCTTTTGGATAATAACCTTTAACAGATGGATCCAAAAATGAAGCTGTATTAAACAGCTCGCTAATTTCGGCAGCTTTTAGATCTCCATCATTGTCACTTCTTGGATATGATGGTGTAAGATTTAGTATTATTCCGATTTTTTTCTTACCATCCATTACCTTGTAGGCCTTTATAGCTGAAGCACTGGCAAGCTGGGTGTAAAAAGCACATTGAATGGCTTTTTGTGGATTTACTTCCGCCGGATAGTGGTGGCCGCTCATATATTGGCATTGGACATGGACTATTGGTTCATTAAAGGTAAACCAGCCGTCAACCAAATCATCAAAGAGTTCAAAGCATTTCTTTGCATAAGAAACATAGGCCTTTACAGTCTCTTTGTTGGTCCAACCACCAATATCCATCAGATACATAGGCATATCAAAGTGAAATAAGTTTATATATAGGGTTATGTTTTTCTCTTTGATTTTTGAAAAATAATCCCTATAAAATTTGACTGCCTTTGGGTTAACTCCTCCATCTATATCTGGTATTAGTCTAGACCAGCCAATGGAGGTTCTAAATACTGAATGTCCAGTTTTCTCTAGTAATTCTACATCTTTTTCATAGTTATGGTAAATATCCGTTGTTTTTTCGGGTCCTATTAGATTGTGAAATTTGTACGGGTCTTCTTTGTACCAAAAATCCCAAGTACTTTCACTTTTGCCATCAAGACTTGCCGCCCCTTCAGATTGAGCAGCACTTGTGGCAGATCCGTATAGGAAACCCTGTGGAAATTTAATCATCTTCACTCCTTTGTTTAAGGCTTCTGCCTTCTTTGATTGTCTTTTTTAAATTAGCATAGGCTCCGTAGAGGTTATTGTCATTAAAAAATGATACAGGTCTGATGTCGTATTCTTTGCTAGCAAAGATTCCACTTTGAAGCTTTTTCTTTAGCTCATTTATAAAGCGTTCATCAGAAGAAATTCCACCGCCTAGATAAATGATTTCCGGGTCAATTGTATATGCAATGTTATAAATGCCCATGGCTAGGTAATCAAACATCAGGTCAACGTGGGAAAAATATGGCTCTTCTTTCTTAAAGTACTTATCAAAAATTTGATAAGTTGTATCTTTAATTCCATATTTTTCTACCATCTTGCGCCTTACATTCGGTAAAGTTGCAAGAGTTGAGAAGTTTTCATAATTACCGTCTTCATTTTTTAGTAGCATATAGCCAAATTCACCGCTTTCTAGCTTGGCACCCCTTACTATGTTCCCTTTATTTACAACAGCTCCTCCAATTCCTGAACCAATTATAAGAAAAGCTATATAATCTTTTTTGTACTTTCCGTAATAAACTTCGGCAAGGGCTGCACAGTTTGCATCATTTTCTATAGCTACTGGCAAAGAAAATCTATTTTCTAAATGGTAGGCAAAATTATATTCTGTGATGAATTCCACAGCTGATTGGCCTAGAATTTTGCCTGTGAGAGGGTCTACTGTTCCCGGAGAAGATAAGCCTATGCCCTCGATTTTATATTTATTTTGGTAATATATTATTGTATCTTCAAAAAACTTCACAAATTCATCCATTGTTTTCGCTTGAGCCTTTGAAGATTTCTCGATAATCATATCGTTTTCTATTAAAGCGTACTTGGTGGATGATCCACCTATATCAAATACTAAATACATTTTTTCCCTTTATGTTATAATAATCTAATAAGGAGTTATTATGTCAAACAATTCATATGATTTTATAATGGATATAATCAGCAAAAATAATATAAAACTTTCTAGAAGTGAGCAAGCCATAGTCAAAAAATTAAAAAGTTTAGAGTCCGATATTTCAAATCTTTCTATAAATGAATTTGCCAAAACTTTTTATGTGTCCACAGCTACCGCCACTAGGTTTTCACAAAAACTTGGTTTCAATGGATATCTCGAGTTTCGCTACGCCCTCAAATCTTTAACTGATAATAGGACTTACAAATCTTTGTCCATATATGAAGATATGATTTCTAGTATAGGGCAAGTAGATCCTAAGCTTGATGATTTTATCAAGAATTTGGACCAATTTCACAAAATCGCAATAATTGGCATAGGCACATCTGGCCTTGCCGCCAATGAATTTGTCTACAAATTAAATGAAATGAATATTATAAATTCTGACTACGCCAAGGAACCTTATGCCATTAATCTTTTGACCAATAGCTTAAATAAGGAAGACTTACTAATAGCTCTTTCCCTAAGCGGGGAAAATACCAACCTTCTAGAAGGGGTTGATAACGCTCTTGAAAAGGGGGCGAAAATCCTATCCCTCACCAGAAGTCCTAAGTCTACCTTGGCCCAAAAATCAGACTTTGTTTTTCTGACTCCATCATATTCAACTTATGAGTTTAACATCTCAAAAATGGCACCCCTTATTGTCTCTATAGATATAGTCTGTGAAATCTACGAAGCTACTAGGCCTTGATCATTTCAAGGCCTATGTATCTTAAAACAGCCTCACAGAACATAGAATTTGACCATGAGAACCAATCTCTTGTGTACTTACTTGGATTATCCTTATGGAAACCTTCATGCATCAAATACTTATCATCATGTGTTGTCTCAAAATAGTGGAGGATTTCTTCTTGTTCGCTTTTTTCTGTTGATGTCATCATTTGCATAGCTAGGGCTATATGCCATATATAATCTTTTGGAGTATGGTCACTTCCTATACCCTTAGCAGCCTTTCCCTCATAATAAAGGTGGTTTTTATCTGATAAGATTGCCTTTCTAGTGTTTTTGTAAAGCTCATCGTCCTTATCCATGTAATCAAGGTAAGCAAGGGATAATAGGCTTGGAACATTGGCATCATCCATAAAATTGCTATTGCCAAGTCCATCAACTTCATAAGTTAGAATTTCACCAAATTCATCATCATTAATTTTTCCGTGTTCTTTTATTCCCTTGTCAATCTCATCAGCAAGATTTTTCATCTTATTAGCAAGGTCATTATCTTTGCCGGCATCAATCAAGCAATCAGCAAGTCTTCTAAGGCTTACAACTGTAAATGCATTGGCAGGAACTAGGTATTGGTACATACAAGAATCGTCACTTGGCCTAAAACCTGACCAGCTCATGCCTGTGTAGGCTACTGGAGAGCCTTTTTTGCCAGTTCTTAGAGTTTCTGTGACTGCTTCAGGATTTGGCCTTACAAATTCATATGGTGAGTTTTCGTGGTTTTGTTCAAGCTTAATTTGATCAACTACATTTGTCAAAATTCTCATAAATTCATCATCAAATATAGATGAATTTTTTGTCTTTTCGTAATACAAATGAGCAGTTTGCATGATATAAGCTAGACTATCAAGCTCATACTTTCTCTCCCAAACCCAATCAGATTCAAAATCTGTTATATCGTCGTGGGTCCAAGCCCTACCATTTGACTCTTTATTAAAGGCGTTAGCATAGTAGTCCTTGTCGACTGAAAAGAACTGTCTTTGGATGACTTTTTTGATTAAATCATTTGCCTCATCCGAATCTATATAAAATAAGGGTCTAATCTGTCCAGCAGAGTCTCTTAGCCACATAGCTTCTATATCGCCAGTGATTACAAAGACATCTCCCCTATCTGTAAGCTTCATGGTAGTCGTAAAAGTATTTTTTATAGCTTTTTCAAATATTTTTTTAATTTCATCAGTCACTTGATTGGAATTGTTTACTTTTTCTATCAAGCTTTCAACTATCTTTTCCATAAAACTCCTTTCAAAAATCAAGTTTTGTGGTTCTAATCTCAAACGGACTCAATTTGTCCTTATCAATCTTGCGATCATCTGGATTTTGCCCTAGTATATCGTAATTTTCTCCATTAAGCTTAGGAATTTGCTTATCTTCATTACTTGGATTATAAGCCCTAAATATAGGATCTCCATCATAATTTCTGTATAGAATAGAATATAAGTTTTCTCCAAGGTCTATATCTGGAATATCAGGATTAAAGCTTGTGGTATCAGTGTTTTTATCTATTTGAACCTTAAAGAAAGGCACTCTATCCTTCAAAGCTTTTTGTATTGAAATAGATGGATTTTGGTCAAATATATCTAGGTATAGGTCAAATTCCATATCAGCCAAATCACCCAAAAGCTGGGCATCTGGTGTTGGGAAATATCCCCAGTCTCCAAGCTCACCTGTAGACCTAAATAAAGTTAGGTATAGACCTTCATCTTTTACTTGTTCATATTCTGCTATACCTATAGTGGATACTGTAAAACCTTTGTTAGATTCATCTTTTACTTGGATATACCTGCTCAAATTTTGTGAATAATCTGGATTTTCCCAAGTTTTTGGAGGGTAGGCAGATCTTTTGACTGTTTCAAATATACTTTCTGGATAAATAAAATCAGACTCTAATTTGTGGCCAAATAATAATCTCATCCTATGGTCTTTGGCCATATTTTTAAGTTTAATCTTAATATCCATTGTTGATTTTTCATCATAGACTATGATTTCTTTATAAATATTCATTTTTACATAATCTTTTGATCTTTTTGCCTGCCTAAATGGTAGACCTACTAGAGTAACTTGCTCTTCAAACAAGGTCTGGTCGGAAGATTCTGGGATAGAAATTTCCTCTGTAAGCTTTATGATGTACTTGTCATTTTCCCTTAAGACTTCTTTTTTTATGAGCTTGCCGCCCAAAATCCTTAGATTATCGTAAGACTGCCTGTAGATGTACTCGTTTCCAATATCCCCACTATCTTCAACCATCAAAACATTGGTATAAGATTCATTTGTCCTCTTATCCTTGATGTCCAAGGAGGCATTGTCATTTATTTTTATTTGGTAGAAGTCATTTTCAATTAGGTCCTTGTCATAAGAGATAATTTCGTACTTACTTTTTCCTTCTACTAGTCTAAATATTTTCTTTTCATATGCTTTAAGCTTTGCTAAAAACTTAACGTTTACTTGCCTTGAAAAATAAGGCTTGCGGAAGACATCTTCTGGTAGTTCATAGCCAAAGTTTGTGCCTATATCTGTGATTTGACCAGGTATTTCATTGCCATCTTCATCGACTAAAGTTAAGTCCGGCAGATCAATTTCTTGAAGTTTTTTTACAACTTCTGGGAAATTCGCCCCAAAAAACTCCTTCATATAGTCTAAATCTATTGAAACGATCCTACTTCTTTCATATGGCAGGGTATTTATCAAGCAAAAACTCACATAATCTGAGTCATTGTAGGTGTTTTTCCCTATAAATTCTCCTTGCTTTTGGTCAATATAGTCCAAAGCCTCAGCAGCATCTTTGAATCTTCTCCTATTTCCATCGTGAACAGAATCTATAGAACATCCACAGATGCTGTCGTGTGGGTGATTGGAAATAAGCCTTTCGTAGATGTAGTCAATCCTATCATGAGGATAATCTTCCTTTTTACCAAAAATAGTAAGTAAAGGTTGAGTCACTTCCTCAAGTCTCATCTCTAAGTTTTTGTTCATATGTTTGAGATAGTACCTAGATGAAGAGGTTCCTTGTAGGGTGTACCAACCGTCTGTTGTCTGGCTACGAAGTTCGCCAGTTATTTCAGCAAGATTTTTCCTATCTATTTCTTTATTTACTGCCTCATAGTACAAATCTAGGTTTGAATGGACAAACTCATAGTCGTCATACATGGTATTTAACTTTTCTATGATTTCTCCAATATTTTTTTGTACTGGAGAGTGGTCGCAACCATTCATCAAGAGAAGCTGCTTAGTCGAAGCGTATTTTTCCATGTCGGCTATTTTTTGATCCATGTATTTTCTAAGCTTATCTTCCTTGCTAGGTATGTCTACTCCATTGCAATACCAATTCGCAAATAGTATTCCCAACACTTCTGACCCATCGTTTGATTTCCAAATAAGTTCAGAATTTTTGGATGTGAAATCTTCTATGACTGCATTGTCAAAACCTGTTGCCTTGACTCCACGTCCAAAGTAAGAGACATCAATGCCAGCTTTATTTAAAATCTGTGGAGCTTGGCCAATGTTGCCAAAGGTATCCGGGAAATATCCAATGCTAGCAGGTTTTCCCCAGTAACAAGATTTTTTGATGCCTAGGCTTAAGTCCTTGACATTTGATTCTCCACTTGTCAAAAATGCATCTTGTAAGATGTACCAAGGACCTATTATGATTCTTCCTGATTCTATTAATTCTTTTAATATTTCCTTATTTTCTGGTCTAACCTTTAGGTAATCTTCTATAGGCAAATATTGACCATCAAACTGGAAATACTTGAAACGAGGATCTTCACAAGCTTCTATAAGTCCATCAACTAGGTCAACCAGACGCATAGTATGATTTTCTAAAGGCAAATACCATTCTCTATCCCAATGGGTGTGGGATATGATGTGGACTGTTTTTTTCATATTATTCCTCTATCAATTTGTGGTAAATTTCATCAAGTGATTTTGATGTGATAACTTGCCTATCTATAAGCTCATCTTGGGTAAATTCTTTGTAGATTTTTATAGTAAAGGATTTGCTCTTATCATAAAGTTCTTTTGCCTTTTTATCTTCTCCATTTATAGCTTCTTTTACGGCTAATAATAGGTATTTTAAGCTTTCAAAGAAAGGGATCACTTCATCATATAATTTCTGATTAGAATAATTTTCCTTGTATGAATCTATTGCAGTAACTTTCTCAACTATAAGTCTTATAACTTCATCATTATTAGCCTTATTAAAGGCTTCATTGATTTTAGCTTCTTCTAGGTATTTTTTATTTTCTTCCCTCTTATAAATATCAGATCCGAAGAAGGAGTCAGATATGATGAAAAGTTCTTTTGCAACACTCTTGTCCAGATAGTCAAGTCCTCTTTTGAAGGATTCTATTGGCTCATAGTTTTCTGGATCCTTGTATAGGTCTGCCGCTTGGTAGATGGAAAGTTTTGATAATTCAGCTTGATTCATTGGATTTAGAACAATAGAGTCGTAATTGAATTCTTTGCTATCAAAGAATTCAAAAACTTCCATAAATATTTCACCACGTTTGTAGTCATTAACTGGCCAATTAAACCAAATATGTGGTTTTTTGTCCAAAAGTTTTATAAAGGCTTCATTTGAATCATGTCTTAAAGGAGTTACAACATCATAACCTGTCCACATAATGTTTAGATGATCAATATTTCTAAACATATCATAGTATTCTTTACCTTTTTCATCTATCCATGCTTGGTTATACCATGGATTAACAAATATCAAGTCCTTGTTATCGTATTTAGAAATATGTCGTATTAGATCTTTAACAAGTCTTAGGTGATATTTTCTATCTTCATAGGCTTGATTGCGATCAACATCGTCCATACATAGGCCAAAGCTATTTACTCCAACTTCATGCAATTGGTCATATTTTTTGAATATTTTTTCAATTTCATTATCATAATCATCCCATTTGATTAAGTTTTGTCCTGGATGGATAGCCCAAACAAATTCTATGTTTTTTTCTGTGGCGGTTTCTTGTAATTTTTTTAATTCATCAAGCTTTTCTGCTGGATATGGCTCTCTCCATTTTACATTGTGGTAAGGGTCATCTTTTGGTGCATAGAAGAACTGATTCATCCCAACTTCTGATAGAAATTCAATAAGTGATTTTCTTTCTTCAAAAGTCCAAGGTATGCTGTAAAATCCTTCTATAATACCTGTTTTGATTTTCGTCATTTTTACTCCTTTAGAAACTACTTTTCTTATTTTCTAAATATATTGGTAAATGTTGTAAATTCTTACAAAAGTCTCTAGAAAACTAGAGACTTATACACAAAAGTGCATAAGCCTCTTTTTTTATCTACTATTTTTTCCAAGCATCTAGTTGGTTTTGAACTTCAGTTACTGCTTTTTCGATTCCTGCTGTTTTTAGTTGGTCTAAAAATTCTTCATAGTAAGCTTCGTCGAAAGCACCTGTTTTAAGGTTTATAAAGTATTTTGAAGTTGTAGATTCAATATTTTCTAGTTCACCTTGGATTGGTGTCTTGTCAATATTAAATCCTAGTGTTGGAGAAGCAACAAGTTTTGATTCAAATTCTTTTACTTCTTCATCAAATTCTGGATCACCAATACCTACGCCACCAGCCATTGGAGTTCTGTTATACATTGATAGGTATTGGAATGCAGCTACATCGTATACTTCTGTAGATTCGCCAAGTCTTTTAACTTTTCCATCTTCAAGTTCGTAATCTTCACCTTCAACACCATATGATAGTAGGTCTTGAAGTTTCTTGTCTGTGAACATTCTGTTGATAAAGTCTAGTGCCTCTTCTTTATTTTCAGTTTGGCTGTTTACAGATACTAACTTACCTGTTGCTTTGCCATTGTCGATTACTATTGAATCACCGATTATTGAAGATAATTTTTCTTCATCTGGTTTTGACCATACTGCTTGAGATCCTGGTTCACCTTCAGCTTGGCCTACAAGGTTTGACTCATAGCTTCCGTCAGCTTCACCTGGTTGAAGTTGTGGAGCATCTGGATTGATTAGACCTTCATCATAAAGTTTTTTCATTTGGTCAATTTCAGCTTTGAAATCTTCAGATTCATAGATGCTATAAGCTACTAATTTCCCATCTTCTTCTTTAACACCTATACCAGAAGCAACTTCAAATACTGGGTTTTCTCTAGCAAATAGGTAGTCAGAAGCTACTATATAAGGATATGGAGCATCTGGTTCATTTTCTTTTACTTCTTTTAAGTATGGTTCAATATCTGTTGTTGTTTTTAAATCTTCATATGGTACATCGTATTTTTCAACATATTCTTTGTTCCATACGAATTGGTTAGCTGCTACAACTCCAGGATAAGCTGATGGCAAACCATAAAGTGGACCGTTTATTCTTGAACCTTCTAGCATTCTATCGTCGATTAATTCTGCAGCATCTTTTAGTTCATTGTCTAGGTAGTCATTTAAGTCTAGTAGAGCGTTTTGATCTGCTAGAGTTTTGTATGGACCTGCCCAGTTAGCTGTGAATGCTAAATCCCAATCTTCACCAGAGTTAATTGCTAGTTGAAGCTTTTGTTGGTAATCACCCCAGTCATAGAAAACTGTGTCTATGTGATAACCAGCATCTTGGCTATCTAGATATTCGTTAATAGCAGCTACAACTTCAGCGTGTCTTGTTGGTTCTCCACCTATATTGAAGTAGGTAAGTGTTGGAACTTCACCATCTGTTTTAGCTGTTTCAGTTTCGTCTGTAGCTTCTTCTTCTGCCTTTTTGTCTGTAGCTTTTTCTTCTTCAGCCTTTTCGTCTGTAGCTTTTTCTTCTTCAGCTGGAGCTGTTTCAGTAGTTTCTGCCTTCTTGTCTTTTTCTTCAGCAGGTTTTGAAGAATCATTGCCACATGCTGTGATACCTAGTGCTAATGCTAAAATTAGTGCACTTTTCTTAAATTTGTTGTTCATATTTCCCCCTAAAATTTTTTATAAAAACTTTTTAATTAATAAAAAGTATTTACCTATTTGTCTTCCCAGCTGTCTAGTTGTTTTTGAACTTCTTCTACAAGTTTTTCGATACCAGCTGTGTGAAGTTTTTCAATAAATTCATCGTAATACGCATCGTCAAATGCGCCTGTTTTAATATTACGTAGATATTGTTCTATTATTTGATATACATTTTCGTATTCTTTTTCGCTGCCTGTTTTGTCAAAGTTAAATCCAAGTATTGGTGATGGTTTGACTCTTTCTAGATAAGTTTTTAGTAAGGCTTCTCTTTCAGCTTTATCTTCTTTTTCTGCTTTTACACTTGGTGTCATCATTTGTGATGCAAGGAAGGTAAATCCTGGCACATCGTATCCTGTATCTTCTATTGGTTCGATTGCATCATCTACTAGATTATAGTTGACACCTTCTATACCATTTACTAGATACCTCATTAAAACCTTATCACTATACATTCTATTGATAAAGTCCATTGCAAGTTCTGGATATTCACTTTGAGAGTTTATAGCAAGAAGTGAGCCTGTTGCTTTTTCGTTAGTTACATATACCATGTCTCCTGCATATGATGAAACTACAGGTACTCCAAAGTTCTTAGTCCAAATATCGTCAGATTTTACTCCACCTTCACCTTTTCTTACTAGCCATGTTGGACCATTGGCCAATTGACCAGCATCTATTTGTGGAGCTGATGGATCTATAAAGCCTGCGTCCATGTATTTTTTCATGGTGTATGCTAGGTCTTTGTAGCCATCATCTTCCCAAGCTGAGTAAGCAACAAGTTTTCCATCTTCTTCTCTAACTCCTACTCCAGGAGCTGCAGTAGATGTTGGAATTCTTGTTTGGAAGATAAAGTCATTTGCTATACCAAATGGATATTCTACTTCTGCTTCATTTTCTTTAACTTCTTTTAGGTATGGTTCTAGGTCTTTTTCTTCTTTGATATCTTCTATTGGGATATCGTATTTTTCTACAAGATCTTTATTCCATATGAAAAAGTCTGCTGGTGTGATATTATCAGCTGTTGCCGGTGCTCCATAAAGTCTGCCATCTACTGAGGCACCCTTTAGGACATCATCACTTACTAAATCAAGCATAACTTGGCCTTTTTCCTTGGCAAGGTCAGTGATATCTAGAAATGCTCCCTTATCAACCATTTCCTTGTATGGACCAGCCCAGCTTGCTGTAAATGCTAGGTCCCAATCGTCACCAGCATTTGATGCTAATTGAAGTTTTTGTTGGTAGTCCCCCCAATCAAAGTATTGGAAAGCTATGTGATAACCTGCATCTTGGCTGTCAAGATATTCGTTTAGTGCAGCTGCAACATCATCTGTTGCAGGTTGTGGCGTGCCGACATTGTAGTAAATAAGTGTTGGCAGATCACCATCTGCTACTTTTTTATCTTTTTCTTCCGATTCTTTGTTATCCTCGCTAGCTTCTTTATTTTCTTCGCCAGCTTCTTCTACTTTTGTATCGTCTGTAGATGTATTTTTTTCATCTGGATTTTGACAAGATGTTACTAATAGCAAGGAAGCTAATAGTATAGAAATCTTACTTTGAATTTTCATATTACCTCTTTTTGTAAAGCTTATTCCTTAACAGCTCCAAGTGTTAGCCCTGATATAAAATATCTTTGGAAGAAAGGATAGGCTATAAGTATTGGTGCTGTTGTGATAACTACTATTGCCATCTTTAGAGATTCTTGAGGAAGAGTCTTTTTTATCTCTCCTGCAAGAGATCCTATGGCATCTTGCCTTATTGATAGGAAGTTAGTTGAGTTTTGGATTCTCATAAGCATGTATTGAACAGGCATCTTATCTTCACTATCTATATAAAGCATGGCTTGGTACCAGTCATTCCAGTAACCAAGTGTTACGAAAAGTCCAACTGTCGCAATTATTGGCAAGGATAAAGGTAGGATAATCTTAAAGAATATCTGCATCTCACTTGCTCCGTCTATAGTAGCTGCCTCTATTAGAGCTTTTGGTATAGACGTTTGAAAGTAGGTTCTCATCAAAATAATATTATATGGTCCAACTAGTAGTGGTAAGATTAGGGCCCACATACTATCTTTTAGACCTAGAAACTGTGTCATTATCAAATAGCTTGCTACAAGACCGCCAGAAAATAGCATTGGTATTGTAGAAACTTTTGTGAAAAATCCTTTATACTCATAATCATCACGGCTTAGGGCATATGCATACATGGTTGTAAGAACAAGGGCTATAACTACACCTACTACTGTTATTATAACAGAGTTTTTGTAAGCCGTTGCTATCTGTCCACCACCCTTAAATACATATTGGTAAGCTTCTGTAGAAAATTTTTCTGGTATTAGTTGGTAACCATTTCTCCTAATAATATCTTCATCTGTAAACGAAATCATAACTACAAAGAGGAATGGCAATATAGCAGAAATTGTCAAAAGTATTAGGACTATATTTAAAACTATATTTGATCCCTTACTAATCTTTAGAGGATCAAAATTGTTTTTCTTTACTTCTTTCATCAATCACCCCCTAGAATAAGGACCTTTGTGGATCGTATCTTTTTACAATCTTATTGGAGAATAAGATCAAGATAGTACCTACAACAGATTGCAACAATGAAACTGCTGATGATAGTCCAATATCCCCTGATTCAAGTAAGGCTCTAAATACATATGTGTCAATAACGTTTGTTACGTTGTACAAAGGGCCTGAGTTTCTCGGCACTTGGAAGAATAGACCAAAGTCTGCTCTAAATATATTTGCCAAGGATGTAATAAATATGATTGTTACAACAGGCCTTAGTAGTGGTATTGTGATTGATTTTGTCATCTGCCACTTAGTAGCCCCATCCATGGCCGCAGCCTCGTAATAGGTCTTATCTATACCGGATAAGGCCGATAAGTAAACTACGGTGTTATATCCTAAACCCTTCCATGAGTTGATCAAAACTAAAAATACTGGCCAAAATTTTGTATTTGTATACCAGTTTACACCCTTTCCACCAAGAGATGTAATAAGTTTATTTAAAAGACCCTTATCTGGTGATAAGAATGCAAATACAGCATAGCTTATAACAACCCAACTTAGAAAGTGTGGTAAAAACATTGAAGTTTGGTAAAACTTCGCTGCTTTTTTGCTGAAAATTTCATGTAAGGCTATAGCTGTGAACATTGCAAGAACTATATTTACAACAATAAAAATAAAGTTATAGCCAATAGTATTTCTAATAATTATCCAAGCATCATTACTTCTAAAAAAGAACTTAAAGTTATCTAAACCTGACCATTCACTCATGTAGAGGTTGTAGAAAAAGTTCTTTGAGAAGATTTTATATCTCTTAAATGGAATAATAAGTCCAAACATTGGCAGGTAAGCAAAAATTACAAACCAAATAAAAGCTGGCAAGGAAAAAACTAAAAGGGGTAAATTTGTCTTAAATCTTTCTTTGAAAGGTTTTTTCTTAGCCTTTTTCTTATTCTCAATGCCAGGTTGGTTGGATATGGCTACATTTTCCATTTGTTTATTAACTGGTTCTTTTTCCATATCTTCCTCCTATATCTTCTTTATGGCATATTCGTTAATTGTATTGATTAGGGCAGCAAATATTATTATAAATATTAGCATCCAAACACTATTTACTATGTATAGATTCTCAAATACTTCCCAAATTACAAAAATTAGAATAGTAAAAATAAAATATTTGTAAGTAAGTATCAGTGAGTTTTTTATGCTAGCTATTATCCCAACATATTGGCGATGAGATGTTTGTAATATGGTATAAAAAATTATTCCTCTATAAAAATATATAAGAATAATTCTCAAAATCCCAAAAACAGCGCTAGTCTGTCCAATAATACTCAAAGATCCATTTGCATAGTAATAAAGGGCAAATAATAGAGTATAAAGTCCGTATTTTGAAAGCCAGTCTTTGTTAAATACTTCCTTGAAATAAGGTAGGTAGACTTTCTTGTCACTTACAAAAGCTGCCGTAAATGATACTGCTTGTCTTTCTAAGGCAAAACCTAAAAGACCAATTAAAGGTATGAAGATGATAATATATGAACTTATGGAACCTTCTACCAAAAGATCTACAGCAAATATTGGCAAAAGTATTAATCCGCTATAAAAAAAGCTCACTATTGCATAGATTATGACTTCACCAATTCTATAAAGCCCTCTAGTAAATGACTCCATTAATTTATTCTCATCTGTGTTTTGCTATCAAACAAATGGATATCATCGAAGTTAACAAATAGCTTTATCATATCGCCAGTTTCAATTCCCTTGCATTTGCCTTGGACTTTGATAGCTACTTTATTGTCACCTTCTTCTTCGATAGATATGCTGCTTGCCTTATCTTCTGCGTAGATTATTGTTTCATCTCCAAGCATTTCTATATTGATGACCGTTGCTTCGATATAGTTGTCTGAATTGTCCAGATTATTTAAAGAAAATGCTTCTGGTCTGATACCTATAATTAATTCTTGGTTAGAATTCTCGTAAGTCTTTAGAATATCTTTGGTGTGTTCAGAAATTTCTATAGTGTTTCTACCAAGTTTCAATTGGCCATCTTCAAGCTTTCCACTAAAGAAGTTCATTGGAGGAGCACCGATAAAGTTTGCAACAAATACATTTGCTGGATTGTCGTAAATTTCTTCTGGCGTTCCTACTTGTTGGATATAACCATCTTTCATAACTACGATACGGCTAGCCATGGACATGGCTTCTGTTTGGTCGTGAGTTACATAAATAGTTGTTGTATCCAATTGGTCGTGGATACGAGCAATTTCAGTTCTCATTTGTCCACGGAGTTTCGCATCTAGGTTACTTAGTGGTTCGTCCATCAAGAATATTTCTGCTTCACGAACTATAGCACGTCCTAGGGCAACCCTCTGTCTTTGACCACCAGATAGGGCTGCTGGTTTTCTATCTAGGTATTCTTCTAGTTGGAGCATCTTTGCTGCTCTTTTTACCTTTTCATCTATGTCTTTTTTATCCTTTTTTTGGAGCTTTAGGCCAAAGGCCATATTTTCATAAACACTCATATGAGGATATAAGGCATAGTTTTGAAATACCATAGCTATGTTTCTATCTTTTGGGCTAACATCGTTCATTAGCTTGCCATCTATGTATAGGTCTCCAGCAGATATTTCTTCAAGACCTGCAATCATACGAAGTGTTGTAGACTTACCACAACCTGACGGGCCAACGAATACTATAAATTCTCTATCGGCAATATCTAGATTAAAATCAAAAACAGCTTGGACGCCATTTGGATAGATTTTATCTACATTTTTTAAATTTAATGTTGCCAATTTTCCCTCCTTAACAATTTATCTGAAATCTTTTAAAAGTATTTTAAATATTTCTATTCACTTCTAACACTCTAATTTTAATACATATTAAAAAATATAGCAACGTTTTCATACATTTAGGTATAAATTTTCACAAAATTTATATAAAAATCTCTAAAATATGTAAGCATTTTCATTATTTGTAAAAAACAAACTCTTACTAGTTATTTTTGTAAGAGTTTGTTTTAATTACTTATTAACTACGTTAGATTCGACAATAGTCAAGTCGCCAGCAAATTCATATGAAGAGACTAAATTTGTCAATATGAAAAAGTCTCCCTTTTTGATTTGATATGTTTCTCCATCTACTATTAATTCCCCAGCCCCATCGATTACAGCTTCTATCAAATAGTCGCTATCACGATTAAAGCTTTTATTGCCTTTTATTTCATATTTTCTCACTTGGAAAAATTCATTATCGGTAAGATTTGTAAGTCTTAGGTCTCCATCGACACTTGTTTCTGTTTTATTGTCAATATCATTAAGTTTTATAGCTTCTATAGATTTTTCTATGTGAAGATCTCTTAAATTGCCATCCTTATCTTTTCTATCGTAGTCGTAGAGTCTGTAGGTCACATCACTAGCTTGTTGAATTTCTAGTATTAAACAGCCCTTTTTGATAGCATGAACTGTGCCTGCTGGTACAAAGAAAAAGTCTCCATTTTTTGCTGGAACTTCCTTTAAAACTTCTTCCCATTTTCTTTCATTTATAAGCTTTACTGCCTCGTCCTTATCCTTGGCATTTAGCCCATATATGATGGAAGATTCGTTATCATTTAATATATACCAGCACTCGGTTTTACCAAGAGAATCTTCAACTCTTTTACCCATCTGATCATCTGGGTGAACTTGGATTGACAAATCCTCTTTGGCATCGATAATTTTTACCAAAAGTGGGAAAGTTGCTTCTTTGGGATCTCCAAAAAGTTCTCTCTCATTCTTATATACTTCTATGAGATTTTCCCCTGCCAATTCTCCATTTATGATAAGTGATGGGAATTCTTCCATAGCTGATACTGCCCAGTATTCTCCTACGCTATCAGATTCTATATCATAGGAAAATTCTTCTCTTAGGCGTTCCCCTCCCCAAATCTTATCTACAAACTTTCCGTCTAACATTAAAACTTTTTGCATTTTTTCTCCTTATAATCTTTCAAGTATATCCAAGGTGTCTCTTATCTGTCCATTCTCTGGATTGTCAATATCTTCGTATGGGGATCCCATAACTACAATAATGTATTCTTTGCCATTCTTTACGCTAAGGGTCGCCCAACATTGGCCAGCCTTTTCAGTCGTGCCTGATTTGCCACCGATTATTTCAAATCCTTCTTCCTGGTATTGGTCAAGTTTTTCAAATACCGTACTTTGCATATATACCCCATCTGGGTGGTCTGCTGTAGAAGAAGAGTTATAATCTTTTCTTGTAAAAATCGCCCTATAGTCTTCGTTTTGGAGGGCATACTTTAATAGCATAGCCATATCTTTGGCTGTTGAATAGTGGCCCAGTTGGTCCAAACCGTCAGGATTTTGGAAGTGAGTGTTTTCTAATTCTAGTTCCTCTGCTTTCTCATTCATTAGCTCTACAAAACTAATTATTGATCCAGAAATATTTATGGCTATGGAATTTGCTGCTTCTCCTCCTGATGGGAGCATAGCCCCGTAAAGTAAGTCCCTATAAGTCGTTTGCTCTCCACCATAAAACCCTGCCATTGATGCATTTTCTTCTACTAGTTTTTGGTAAGTTTCTATGTCAACTGGAGCTATGGCGTTTAGGTCATTCACTTTTTCTAGACCTAGCAAAACAGTCATCATTTTTGTAAGAGAAGCCATAGGAAGTTTCTCATTTTCATTTTCGGCCAAGACTTCCCTATCGTCAGTCAAATTATATACATACAAAGCCTTGGAATTGTAGGTATAAACTTCTCTGCTATTATTCCTAAGTAATACAAATAAGGCAATTATCACTAATGGCAAGGCTAGTATGGCCATGGATTTCTTTTTCATTTTTTACCTTCTATTAAATATTATCGTTAATAAAAGTATACATTATCAAAATTATTTTTAAAGTTTTAGTCATCTAGATAAATACAAAATCTATCAAAATCCACTCAATATATTTTAACTTTTGCAGAAAAAATCTTACACCTATCCATAAAACTTGAAAATACTGGCTTGGCAAAAGAATTTGGAAATTTAATTATATTAGCCATAGATCCCTCCTTACTTATTAATATAAGATTACCCAAAAGCAGTAAAAAAAATAAAGCAAGTCTCAAAATTATTTAAGACTTGCTTTATTATATTAATTATTATTGACCTATATATTCACTTGCGTTTTTGGCAGCATTTCTACCAAATACTACTATATCTGTGATCGCGTTACCGCCTAATCTGTTTGCTCCGTGAACTCCTCCTGTGACTTCACCTGCTGCATATAATCCTGGGATTGGATTTCCATCTTTGTCTATTACTTCAGATTTTGTGTTTACTTCAACTCCGCCCATGGTGTGGTGGATACCTGGTGCTATTTGTACTGCATAGTATGGAGCCTTGGATAGATCACTTGTTACTGTATCCATACCTTGGCGTCCAAAGTCTGGGTCTTGGTTGTTTTTAACAATCTCATTCCAGCCTTCTATCGTTTTAGTAATAGTTTCTTCATCACATCCTATTAGTTCAGCCAAGGCTTTCATATCACTTGCTTCTTCCATATAGCCTTTTTCTGCGTATTTTTGTATAGTTGCTGATTGGTCATACATTCCTTGGTCAACTATTAGCCATGCGTTTTTGCCATCTTGGTCAAGGATAGCAGCTGATACATTATCTCTTGTTTCTAGTTCGTTGTAGAATCTTTCTCCCTTGCTATTTACAAGGATTGCTCCTTCTCCACGTAAACCTTCAGATATTAGCGATCCATTTTTTTGGTAAACTGTTGGGTGAATTTGGATTTGGTCCATATCTATGAAGTTTGCACCAATTTCTTCCAAGAAGCCAATAGCGTCACCTTCTATTGATTTGGCATTAGTTGATACATAGCCTTCTAGATCAGGATTGTAGTGAGTTACTAGGTCCATGTTGCCACCAAAACCACCACTTGCTATTACTACTGCATCGGCATTTACTGTGATAGAACCATCTCTTGTTTCTGCCTTTACTCCCTTTGCCTTTCCATCTTCCATGATAACTTCATTTACCTTGGCATCATATACTATTTCTATGCCAAGTTCATTGGCTTTTTGGGTCAATTTGTCTACCAAGTATGAACCAACCGGGATAGATTTGCCCTCATCATTTAGTGGAGCATGGGTTCTCATCTCACTTTGTCCACCAGAAAATTTCAATTGTTTGAAGACAACTCCATTTTCTTCTAGCCAGTCTATGGCATCTGAAGATTGACTTGCTAGAATATTTACTAGGTCTGGGTTATTTAAGTTTTTGCCACCTTCCATAGTATCTTTTACGAAAAGATCCACTGTATCTGGCACATTATTTTCTTTTTGTAGGCGTGTTTCTGCGGCGTTCATTCCTGCTGATGCATAGGCAGTATTACCACCTGTAATGCCTGCTTTTTCAACAACCATAACATCTACACCCTTTTGAGCAAGCTCAATTGCTGTAGAAAGTCCAGCACCACCAGCTCCTACTACTACAACGCTTGTATCATAAGAATCTTTTTTCTCATCTTCAGTATCTTCTTTGGCAAGTTTATCAGCATCAATTCCTGCTGTTTGCAAAGCCTCGTCTATGGCTGATAAAAATGCTGCTGAAGAAATAGTCGCTCCAGATACCCTATCTACGTCTATGCTATTAGATCTGATTACTCTTTCTTTCATCTTTTCAAGAGCTTGGGAACCTACCGCCTTTGTTTCGTTTTCTGTTGTTTTTATGTCAGTTATTACGCCGTTTTCAATATCAACAGCTACTTCTATGTCTGATCCATAGCCAGTAGCCTTGCCATTATATGTACCTTGTATGTCTGAATAATCAGCTGTTTCAGTTTTATCTTCTGATGTTTCTTCTGCTCTTTCTTTTGAATTTTCGCTTTGTGTCTCCTCACTTACTTGGCTATCGTTTTTTGTTTGATTCTGTGTTTGATTGCCACAAGATGCCAAGCTTAAAGTTAGGGCCAATGCCATTGCTAGAGTTTTAAGATTTTTCATTTATCCTCCTTATATTGATAATCCTATAACAAACATTTCCAAAAAAACAGCTACCTTTGACTTAAAGGTCAAAGATAGCTAACCTTTTAATTCTTATTTTGCATTTACTATTGCTTCGTCAACTGCTGCTTTGAATGCTTCAGATGTTACTGTAGCTCCAGATACGTTATCAACGCCTTCTGTGCCGTTAGCTTCAACAACAGCTTTTTCTAGTTCTGGAATAGCGTCTGCTCCTACACCTTCTGTTTCTGTATGGTCTGTATCGATTG
Organism: Anaerococcus urinomassiliensis; assembly: GCF_900128425.1. Taxonomy (NCBI): domain Bacteria; kingdom Bacillati; phylum Bacillota; class Tissierellia; order Tissierellales; family Peptoniphilaceae; genus Anaerococcus; species Anaerococcus urinomassiliensis. Next base: position 111,010 of record NZ_LT635781.1, on the reverse strand, counting down.
ATTCGATTTTTCCATCTTTACCAAAGTGAACTGTTACTTTTATGTCTCCACCGTAACCTGCAGCTGTTGCTTCACCTACTTTTGGTGCTGCTTCTTCTGCTGGAACAGTTTCTTCTGTTGTTTCTGTTGATTTTGCTGCATCATCAGCAGGTTTTGCTTCATTTGCATTGTTTCCACAAGCTGCAAATGTGAATGCCATAGCTGCTACTAGGGCAAATTTGTTTAAGTTTTTCATAATCCTCTCCTATTTGCATACATTTAAAATGTATTTATTTTTGCTTTAACTATCAAGTTAACATAAAAGTGATTATACTATCAAGTTAAATGTTTGCAAGCTTTTCAAAGCTTTCACCTTATAATTGACACAACTTTTAATTAGTAGATATTTTTATCAATTCTTTTATATTCAACTTTTCTTGTATAAAAGCCTTAAAGACCATCGCGAGCATAAGCATAGCCAGAGTCCAAAGATTTTATCCATCAATAAAACAAGTCGCTTATTACATCCTTTATATTTGTCATTTGCAATACCTTTATATCAGCAAAGTCTTTAAGATCAAGAGAGTTTTTTGCCACATAGCATTTCTTGTAGCCAAGCCTTTGAAGCTCTTTTACTCTTTGTTTGATTTGAGGAACTTTTTTAAGCTCTCCGGTTAGACCTACTTCAGCTATAAATACTGTCTTGTCGTCAACCGGTTTTTTTAGTAATGAAGAGGCAATTGAAATCATTATAGCAAGATTTACCGATGGTTCAGAAAGCTTTAGGCCACCTGTTGTTTTTATTATCACATTGTAATCAAAAAGATTTAGACCTGCTCGCTCTTGAAGTATAGAAATTAGCGTATTGAGGTCATCCTTTCTGAGCGAATCTCCTATCCTTTGGGGATATGGCAAAAATGACTTGGAAACTAGAGATTCTATTTCTACTTCTAGGAGTCTAGAACCTTCCTTGGTGACAGAAATAGCTGAGCCTTCGATTTCATTTTCCCTTTGGGTGATGAAGTACTCGCTAGGATTTGTTATTTCTACTAGTCCATCTTCTGTCATTGAAAATAGGCCAATCTCACCAGTTCTGCCAAATCTGTTTTTAGTCGATGTGAGAACCCTTAGGTCTTCGTCGCTTTGTCCATCTAGGACCAAGACTGTATCGACCAAGTGCTCTAAAGTACGAAGACCTGCCATTTCGCCAGACTTAGTCATATGGCCAATCATTATGACTGCTCTTTTTTTCTCCTCGTCCTTGGCGATTTCTACAGCCTTATTTGCAACTTCTATAGTTTGGGTCGGACTTCCTGCCTTGTTGTCAAATTCTGCCAGGGTAAAAGTTTGTATAGAGTCTAGAAATATTATATCTGCATCTATTTTTTTAATCTCACTAATTGCACTATCCATAGAATTTGTCGAAAGGACCCATACATTTTCCGGCAAACTTTCCATAATCCTATCAGCACGTGATTTGATCTGACTTTCGGATTCCTCGCCAGAAACATAGAGAACTTTTAGCCCCCTATCGGCATAGGATTTGGAAAGTTGGAGCAAGAGGGTTGACTTACCAGCTCCTGGGCGGGCTGTTAGTATTGAAACGCTATCTGGGACAAGACCTCCGCCCACAGCTCTGTCAAATTCTTCAAAATCAGACCTAATCCTTGAATTAGAATCTACCATGATAGCCTTTAACTTTTTGGAAGTTTTATCATCGATAAGCCCACTAGAACTTGCCTTAGTTTCCTTTACGGTAACTTCAGCCAAAGTCCCCCACTTACCACAAGATGGACATTGGCCAGCCCAGTGAGCTTCCCTATGGCCACAATTGGAGCACTCGTAAGCTTTCTTAATTTTTGCCATAATTATCCTTGATAAAGCTATTTACAGAAAATTCATAAATTGCTTTTTGAGGGTCTTCTTTGTATAAACTTTCGTATATATCTCTTGGAGTCATTTGTTTTTCCAAAAGTTCCTTTAGTGGATCTATAAATTTCCTATCATTTTTGATTTTTCCCATGATATCTAAGACCCATTCATAGATTTTTTTGTCCTTGTAAATGGCATTGATGCCTTCTTTTGTTGCCATTTCTTTTAAGCTTTGGGCCTTATCATAGTCCATATCAGCAAATTCTTTGTAAAGGTATGTTAGAATGTCCTTATCATAGAAAATATTTTTAATAAGGGCAATACCAGCAAAATTATATGGATATGGGATATTGTCAGGCATACGAATTTCTATATATTTTTTGACTCTAACATCTGGAAATACAATTGATAGGGCATGGTAAATCATCTCCTCAGACATATCATCATCAAAAATTTCAGCAAAAGGAGTCTTTCCTGTATAAATATCAGCTCCATCCTTATTTATAAAGATGCTAGGAGTTTCTAGTATTTTTCTTGCATAGGTCTCATAAGATAGGTCTTTATCAAAGGAGAAAGAATATATCCCAGTCCTATCCTTGTCGCAGTTTTCCCAAATTGTTTGACGGAGATTCCTTTTTTGGTAAACTTCCCCCTCAAAAATATAGGAATTATCAAAAACACTATATAAAAATACAGAAAGTGCATTTGCCACAAAGTATTTCATCCTAAAATCTGCTTCATCCTCATAGTCTATGGCAACTTGTAGGCTGGTTGACCCCTTCATCATATTATGGGCCATAGATCCACCGTAGTCAGCAAAATACTTGTACATATAGTCATAGCGTTTTTTAGGAATGATTGGGATTTCATCAATCTTTGACTTTGGATGATAGCCAACTTCTGCCATTAAAAGTCCCCTATTTTCAAAAAGAGGAACAAGCTCAGTCATGATTTTCTTATAATTATCATATAGCTCATCAACTGACCTACTAGAATCAAAAGCCACTTCAAATTGGCTAGCTGGTTCTATGGAAACACTAACTCCGTCGCCACTTAAGCCCATGATGTGGCCATTTTCATAGATTCCCTCATAGCCCATTCCCACCATTTCTTCCATGATAGAAGATATATTAGCATCATAAGAAGTACTTTCTAAACTTTCTTTATCGACAACAAAGTGTTCAATCTCAAAACCCACTTTGAACTCATCTTTATTTTTTTCACCTGAACGAATATATTCAGCTAATTTTTTAATCTTTTCTTCGTAGTCCATAACTACCTCACTTACTATATAATATATGTATACTATACGACAAAAAAGAAATATTTAAGGGCGGTAAAGAAATAAATGACAAATAAGAATGCATATTACAAAAGCGATCTTGGGATAATAAAGATAATATATGATCAAAATTTGATAGGTATAGAGCTAACAGAAAAAGTTAAAGGAGAAAACCATAAATCAGACCTAAGTGATAAGATCTATGAACAAATAAATGGATACTTAAAAGGCAAGGTTAAAACATTTGATATCTATGATTCTTTGCAAATATCAGGCACTGCTTTCCAAAAAAGTGTGTGGGAAGAACTAATAAAAATCCCCTACGGAGAAACTAAAACCTACAAAGAAATCGCCCAGAAAATAAATAAGCCCAAAGCCGTACGCGCCGTGGCAAATGCAATAGGCAAAAACCCCTTTTTTATAATAATTCCCTGCCACAGGGTCATAAGAAATGATGGCACAATGGGAGGCTTTGCCTACGGTCCTGATACAAAAGAAAAATTGTTGGACTTGGAGAATAAATACTAAGCCCCTCCTAAACTCATTTAAAGGAAAACTTATACTATAATAATATCTTTTAATGATATAATATATGTAAGAATTTCTAAAAATAGTACAGACAAAAAAGTAAGTAATTACAGAGGTGAATCATGTCAACAAACTTTGAGGTCCTAAAAGAAAACTGGCCATATCTATACAAGCTGGCAAGCTTAGCTGAAGACTATGTATATACTGATCCCCAAGGTTCTGTTTCAAAAATCAGATTGCTTGCTGAAAGATATACCTCCCTTATAGGCAAAGTAGAGAGAATAAACTTCCCTCCTGGTAATGACAATCAATTTAGCAAGCTAAAGATTTTGGAAGGTGAAGATATTTTGGACGATGATAAAATCCGTCAGGCCTTCCATAATATCAGAAAAGAGGGAAACCAAGCCGTTCACTATCAGTATGATGATACTGATAAAGCTATGGCTATTTTAAGAGAAGCTCATTATTTGACCAACTGGTTTGTAGAAGTCTATGGAAACTATGATATAGACACCAATCCAAACTTCATCAATCCAGTTAGAATAATAGAAAAACAAGAAGAAATAAGCAAGGAAGATGAAAAAGAGTTCAGCAACTCTCTTATGGAACTAGAAAAGAAAACGTCCTCCTTGACCGAAGAAGAACTCACCAGACAGGCCAATATCCGCCGTCGCAAATCACGCTCTTTCACAAACTCTGATCTTAACGAAGCTGATACACGTACCCTGCTTATTGACCCAAAATTGCGCCAAGCAGGATGGATTGCCGATAGTAAAAGTATCAACTGGCAAGTAGGTACTAGACCAGAAGATGGCAAAAATATGGCTATAGCTGAAGTCCCAGTAAAAAATGGCAAGGCTGATTACATGCTTTTCTTGGGTCTAAAACCAGTGGGTATCGTTGAAGCAAAGAAATTTGGCAAAGATATCTCCCAAGATCTAGAACAAGGCAAGATATATGCCAAAAACCTCAAGTCTTTAAGCTTTTACCAAGGAGTAGAAGATGACAAAGTTGCTGATAGTCAAGGCCAAAGCTATGAAACAAAGGAAATTCCATTTATCTACGCATCAAATGGCAGAGAATACTTAAAGCAACTAGAAAGCAAGTCTGGAATTTGGTATTTAGATAATGGCAATAAATCAATAGCAAAACCAATAGGTAGCTTCCACTCTCCAGAAAACTTAAAGCAAATCCTTGACCAGCGCATCAAAGAAGCGGAAAGCAAGTTAAAAACAGAAGAGTATCCAGACTTTGCTAGTAGATACTATCAAAAAGAAGCAGTGGCAGCTGTGGATAATGCCCTCATCAATGGCAAAGACCGTATGTTACTAGCACTCGCAACAGGAACAGGAAAGACCAGACTTGCCATAAGCATCATGTATAGATTTATCAAAAGTAAAAGATTTAGGAGAATCCTCTTTTTGGTAGATAGGAAATCTCTAGGAATCCAAACCCAAGATGCCCTAAAGGACATAGAAGTAGAAGGCAAGTCCATATCAGATATCTATAACATCAAAGAGCTTTACGATGTAAATCCAGATATAGAAACCAAGATCCAAGTAGCTACAGTTCAAGGTATGGTCCAAAGGTTATTCTACCAAGAAGACGATAGTAAAATACCTAAGGCAGGCGACTATGATTTTATCATAGTAGACGAAGCCCACAGAGGCTATGTCGAAGATAGGGATATGACAGATGATGAACTAAACTTTGCCTCAAGTGAAACATACATCAGCCAATACAGGAGAGTAATAGATTATTTTGATGCCAAAATCTTGGGACTAACAGCAACACCTGCCCTTCATACAACAGAAATATTTGGTCCGCCAATCTACACCTACACTTATAAGCAAGCGGTTATAGATGGTTATCTAGTAGACTATGGAGCCCCAATTAGTATGAAAACCCTGCTCAATCAAAACGGCATCAAATTTGATAAAGACCAAGAAGTTGAAGTCTACAGAAAAGACACAGGCACAATAGAAAAATACCTCCTAGAAGATGAACTAAACTTTGATGTGGAATCTTTCAACAAAACCGTCCTTACAGAATCCTTTAACAGGGTAATACTTAACGAGCTAACCAACTACATTAGCCCAAATGGTCCAGGCAAAACTTTGATATTTGCAGCTTCAGACAACCATGCTGATATGATAGTAAATATGCTCAAAGAAGCTTACTTAGATAATGGCTTTGATATAAGTGATGATAGTATCCAAAAAATAACCGGTTCTATCTATAACCAAGACAAGGTCATCAGACAATTTAAGAACGAAAAAAATCCAAATATAGCAGTAACTGTAGACCTCTTAACTACCGGCATAGACGTGCCAGAGATTACAAATCTAGTATTTTTGAGAAGAGTTCGCTCACGTATACTCTTTGAACAAATGATCGGTAGAGCTACAAGGCTTGCCCCAGACATAGGCAAGGACTACTTCACTGTCTATGACCCAGTCAGATTGTTCGAATTCCTAGAAGATGTATCGGACATGAAGCCAGTAGTCAAAAAACCACACCAAAGTATAGAAGACATACTAGTAGATATAGAAAATGTCCAAAGTCTAGACCAATTTACCTACCACAAAGAGGAACTTATAGGCAAACTTCAAAGAAAGAAACAAAGACTTTCTGAGGAAAGTATAAAAGAGCTTGAAGAAAGCTTAGATCTAGACAGTCTCGATGATTTCTTAAGAGATGTCAAAGACATGGATCAACAAAAGATCCTAGCTTTTGGCGAATATTTCAAAAAAATAGAAGCAAAGAGAAATTCATCATCCTACCAATACATCATCTCCCACCATGAAGATGAGATTATAGAAGTAGGACCTGACTACGGCAAAGATGCCAAAAAACCTGGCGATTACCTAGAAGAATTCAAGAAATTCATCCTAGAAAACATAGACCTAATACCTGCCTTAAACATAGTAGTAACAAGTCCAAAAGACCTTACCTACAAAGACTTAAAGCAGATAGAACTAGTCCTCAAAGATGCAAACTTTGACACCAGAAAGCTAAACGACGCCTGGAATGAAAGCAAAAAAGACTATATAACAGCAGATATCATATCCTTTATAAGAACAGCAGCCCTAGGAGAAGAACTCCTAGATCACGAAGATAAAATAAGAAAAGTAATGAGAAAAGTTTATGGTATGGCTAAGTGGAATCCAATGCAAATGGACCTACTAAAGAAAATCGAGACCCAGCTATTAGCCTCTCCAGTACTTGCCCCAAGTGCCAAAGAGTACTTTGACACAACAGAAGTATGGAGGCAGCAAGGTGGCTATAACTTTATGGAACAAAGATTTGGCAATCAAATAGATACAATAATAAAGACCATAAATGAAAATCTATACGCAGCATAGGAGAAATAATGAACAACCAAGAAATAGTAGCAAAGCTCTGGAACATGGCCAACATCCTAAGAGATGATGGTATCACCTACCAAGACTATGTCACAGAGCTTACCTACATACTCTTTCTCAAAATGATGAAAGAGCAAAATACCGAAGATATAATCCCAGAAAAATACAGGTGGGATAAGCTTATAGAAAAAGAGGGCCTAGAGCTAATGGAATACTACAAAAAACTACTCCTAGATCTAGGCAATCCAAAGATAGCACAAAATGACAAGCTAAACTCCATCTACAAAAACGCCTCCACATCTATAGACGAGCCAAAAAACCTAGAAAAGATCATAAAGTCTATAGACCAACTAGATTGGTACTCAGCCAAACACGAGGGCCTAGGAGCTCTTTATGAGGGCCTACTAGAAAAAAACGCCAACGAGAAAAAATCTGGTGCCGGCCAATACTTCACCCCTCGCCCACTAATTGAAACCATGGTTTACCTCATAGATCCAGATAAGGGCGAGAGAATTAACGACCCTGCAGCAGGAACTTTTGGATTTGGTGTGGCAAGTGATAGGCATATAAGAGATAAGTACGACAACTACTTTTCCCTTAGTCCTGAAGAAGTAGACTTCCAAAAAAACGAGGCAATCAGTGGCATGGAGCTGGTAGCAGATACCCACAGACTAGCTACTATGAATGCCCTCCTTCACGACATAGACGGCAAACTAGTCCAAGGCGACTCCCTATCAAGTAACGGCAAGTGGATGAAAAACCTCGATGTAGTCCTCACCAACCCACCCTTTGGAACCAAAAGAGGTGGAGAGCGTGCAACCCGTGACGACCTCACCTACACCACCAGCAACAAGCAACTAAACTTCCTCCAAGTCATCTACAATTCACTAAAAGCAGATGGCAAGGCAAGAGCTGCCGTTGTCCTACCAGACAATGTCCTCTTCGAATCAGGAGTAGGAGAAGACATCAGAAAAGACCTATTTGACAAGTGCAATGTCCACACCATACTCAGACTCCCAAAAGGCATATTTTACGCCCAAGGAGTAGCAACCAACGTCCTATTTTTCACCAGAGGTCAAGGAGATAAGGACAATACCAAAGAAACCTACATCTACGATATGCGCAACAACATGAGGAAATTTGGCAAAACGAATCCACTAACCAAGGCTGACTTTGACGAATTTATCAAGATCTACAAAAGAGATGATATGGATTCGAGAGAAGAAACATACAGCTCTGAGAATCCAAATGCTAGGTGGAGGAAATTTAGCGTAGATGAATTTAAGCAAAGACCAAACTTCAACATAGATATCAGCTGGATACAAGAAGTAGACGATAGGCCAGACTACTCTATAGAAGATATGATAGAAATCCTCACAGAAAAAAGAGACAGACTAACAGAAGCCACAAGTGATTTAATAGATATACTAGGAGAATTGGTGTGATAGATACAAAATACATCAGAGAAAAAATCCTAGAACTAGCAGTAAGAGGTAAGCTTGTAGACCAAGACCCAAAAGACGGAGATGCCCGAGATCTATTAGAAGAAATCCAAAAAGAAAAAGAAGAACTCATAAAAGCTAAAAAGATAAAAAAAGAAAAGAAAGTTTCTGAAATCAAAGAAGATGAAATACCTTTTGAGATACCTGATAACTGGGTCTGGGTTAGGTTGGGGGGATTATGTAACGTTAATTAACGGTGATAGAAGTAGCAATTATCCAAAAAAATCAGACTTAGTTACTGAAGGTGTGCCTTTTTTTGGTGCTGCTGATATGACATCTGATAAATTAGATTTTAGGAATGTTAGATTTATATCCGAAAATAAATTTCACACTCTTAATAGTGGTAAGCTGGAAGACTATGATTTAGTTACTTTGCTTAGAGGAACTGTTGGCAAAACATCGTTATTTAGAAAAAATAATGAATTTGTGACAGGATTTATAAATGCTCAAATGGTAATTCTCAGAGAACTTATAAAAACTGATTGCTCAGTACTATATTTAAAATTTTTCTTAAATTCTACTTATTTTATAAATTTCAGTGATAAATATAAATCTGGTACTGCTGTTTCACAAATGCCTGCTACAACACTTAGAAATGTTCTATTTCCTCTCCCACCCCTAGCCGAGCAAGAGAGAATAGTAGAAAAAATCGAAGACGCCTTTGAGCTTTTGGATGAAATAGAAGCAGCTCAAGATCAAATAACAAGTCTAGGGGAGCAAATAAAATCAAAAGTTCTAGATATGGCGATTGGTGGTCAATTATCTGAACAAAACTCATCTAAAGAATATATCAAACCAAAAGTTGCTGTAGACAATAGTGAAAAATACCTAAATATTCCTAAACATCGGACTTGGATTCGTGTTGAAGATTTAGGAGAAATCCAAACAGGAAATACCCCCAAAAAATCTCAACCCGAAAATTATGGATTGGAATTACCGTTCATAAAACCTTCAAACATTAACAACTTAGAAATGGATTATAATACGGATGAGTTCCTCAGTGATATAGGAAAGAAAAAGGGGAGGATTGTAGAAGATAATTCAATACTAGTTACCTGTATTGGTAATCTTGGAAGAGCAGCAATAGTAGATAAAGAAGTTGCATTTAATCAACAAATAAACTCTATTACGCCAAATGAATTTGTTGATTCTAAACTAATTTTATACTTTATTACTTCAAATAAATTTTATAATCAAATGATAAAAAAATCATCAACGGTTACTGTAAGGCTATTGAACAAAACCTCTTTTAGCTCTATTCCATTTCCTCTCCCACCCCTAGGAGAACAAAAAAGAATAGTAGAAAAAATCGAAGAAATCTTTGCAGCTGTCGAGGCAATGATAGAGTAAGAAATCCCAAAACATTATGTCTTGGGATTTTCTTTTCTCTAGTTTATTCTCTTTGTAGTCTCACCGTCAAAGAAGTGTAGGGCTTCTGGGTCTAGGGTGAAGTTGTGGGTTTCGCCTATGTTATATTCGAAGTAGCCTGGTTGGCTTATTACTAAGTTTTGGCCGGCACTTGTTTTGCCGTAGATTAGTTGTTCCTTGCCTAGCATTTCTATGACATCTATCTTGATTGTAGCCAGGTTATAGTCTCTTTTTTCTGCTATAAATCTCTCAGATCTGATGCCTAGGTAAACTTTTTTGCCTTCGTAGTTCTTTATTGCGGCTAGATCTTTTTCTGCTGGTTTGATTACCACTTCTCCCTTATCGCTTACAAAGTTGGCATTTTCTATCTTTCCTTCTATAATATTCATAGTTGGAGATCCGATAAAGCCTGCTACAAAGAGGTTTTCTGGTCTCTCGTAGAATTCTGTTGGAGCTCCTACTTGTTGGATGACTCCCTTATCTAGGAGGACTATCTTTGTCGCCATGGTCATGGCTTCTGTTTGGTCGTGGGTTACATATATACTTGTGGTGTCTAGTTGGTTATGGAGTCTTACTATTTCCACACGCATGGACTCACGAAGTTTCGCATCTAGGTTTGATAGTGGTTCGTCCATCAGGAATACTGCTGGGTTTCTCACTATGGCTCGGCCTAGGGCTACCCTTTGTCTTTGACCACCGGATATGTCTGATGGCCTGTTGTAGAGGTAGTCTTCAAGTTGCAAGACATGGGCAGCGTTTTTTACGCGCTTGTCTATGACCTCTTTGCTTTCGTTTTTCATATTTAGGGAAAAGGCCATATTATCATATACAGTCATATGTGGGTATAGGGCATATGATTGGAATACCATGGCTATGTCCCTGTCTTTTGGTTCTACTTTATTCATAATCTTATCATCGAAATAAAGTGTACCTTCTGTTATTGAGTTTAGCCCTGCTATCATTCGGATAAGGGTTGATTTACCACATCCTGATGGACCAAGAATTACACAAAAATCCTTGTCATCTATGTCAAGGTCTATGTTTCTAAGGGTCCAGTTTTCTCGACCCTCGTATTTTTTACCAATATTTTCTAATTTTACTCTCATTTTCTTCTCCTATCCCTTAACTGCACCTGATGATAGTCCTGATACTAGCTCATCTTGTAGCATAAGGAATAACAACATTACTGGAACTGCTGAAAGGAAACCACCTGCTGCAAAGGCTGGCTGGTTCATATTTCTCATATCGTTGATTAGTGTAAATAAGCCTGTTGCCAATGTGTAGTCCATAGGATTTGTCAAGAGGATTTTTGGCATCATATAGTCCAAAAATGGTCCTATGAAACATTGGAGTGCTATGATTGCTAGCATTGGACGGGCTAGAGGCATTATTATAAGCTTATAAACTTGGAAGTTGCTACAACCATCAATTCTTGCTGCCTCGTCAAGTTCTGGGGATATGCTATCTAGGTAACCTTTTAAGATAAAGGTATTGGTTGCTATAGCTCCACCAGAATAGATTAATATAAGCATGGCCGAACGGGAGAATGCTGGTATTATCCCAGATACTATGGAGTGAATTGCATAGTAGGCTGTGATTCCTGCAAAGGCTGGAATGATTTGCACTAGCATGATTGTTATAAGACTTGCTTTTTTGCCCTTAAATCTGAAACGTGAGTAGGCAAAGCCTGTAAATGACACGAAAATCAGAGTCAATATTGTAGTTATTACGGCAATCTTTAGGGTGTTTAGGACCCATCTTACAAAGTGGGTTTCTTCAAACAAATACTTAAAATTGTCAAAGCCAAAGGCAAATTGTCCACTCATGGAAATATATTGGCCTTGGTTGTTGTTAAAGGAACTAATTACCATGATTAGTAGTGGTAATAAGATTACAGCTGCCCACACCAAAAGAAGTATATAGACTAAGCCAAGAGCGATCTTTCCTCCGGTTGATAGGGGTTGGAGATCTGATAAGTATAGGTTATTTTCTTTTTTATTCTTTCTCTTAAACATATTAATACTCCTTAAAGGCAGATGACTTTCTGTAGCCTAGGTAGCTTATGATTATAAGTATTATTGATATAAATACTGTAATTGCAGCTCCTATAGCCTGATACTGACTTTCCATGGTTAACTTATATATATATGATATGAGGATATCAGAACTTCCCGCCAAGTTTCCATAAATTTCTGGATTGAATGGTCCACCTTGATTGTATAGGTAGATGATGGAGAAGTTATTAAAGTTAAATGTGTATTGGTTGATAAGCATTGGTGCAATTTGGAAAAGCACTAGTGGGATAGTGATTTTAAATGTTTGTTTCAAACCATTTGCTCCATCTATGCTTGCTGCTTCGTATAGGTCCTTTGGAATAGCCTGAAGTACTCCTGTAGTTAGTAGGAAAATATAGGAATGTCCCAGCCAACCTTGGATTAGTATGAGGGCAAGTCTAGTTTGGATAGTGTTATTTTTAATATCCAAACTTCTTCCTAGGATATTAGAGAAGAAATCTGCCAAAACTCCACCACGGCTTGTCATAATTGAGAAAAACATGATGGTGATAAAGGCTGGTATTGCCCAAGGCAATAGGTAAACTGTCCTAAAGAATTTCTTTCCTCGAACTCTCTCGTTATTTACAAGAAGAGCAAATACAAAGCCTAGAACTATGGCAAGGGTTGATGCTGCCAAAGTCCAGATTACTGTCCATCCAAATATAGACCAGAAGGCCTGGCCGGCTATACCCTCTCCACGAGCTATGGTTACGTAGTTGTGGATGCCTATCCATTGGAACTTGTTTTGGTTTTGTGGATCCATATTTGTAAATGAAATCAAAACCGCAGTTATAATTGGTACCATTACTATAAATATTATTACTAATAAAGGTAGGATTGTTATAATGTATGGGAATCCATCAGTGCGCATAAACTTGCGTGTTTCAAACCAATTGTTTGGTCTGATGCCTAGCATTTCAGCTTTTTCAGTTTTTCTAGCATCTTTAAAGGCAGATACATAGATAAAAAGTGAAATTAGGACAAAGACAACAGCCAAAATACCTTCAATCATAAATAGTATGGACCTATCAAGCCTACGTCCACCTTGGGCAAGGCTAATAAGACCAGATATACCCTCGCCTTGGTAATTGCCATAACCTAGAGCGTATGGGATAGCTATTAGGTAGATGAACAAGGTCCCTAGGAAAAACAGGAGGGCTTTTTGCCACTGGCCATTTAATAATTGTCCAAGACCTGGTATAGGAAGACCTACTATAGACCTCCATGCCGATTTCTTTTCTGTTTCGACAGGAGTCCTACGTCTTACTTCTGCTATGTCTGAATCAAGGATTTTCATTGAATTCTTGAAGTCTTGTTTTATCTTATAATTTATTGCTTTAATCTCTTCTTCTAGGGATTTTTTTGGATTTTTAAACTCGGCTGCTAGAGAAGAGTCCTCAAAGCGTTTTTTGTATTTTTCTTTTTCACTCTTGTATGCTTTCTTTGAGATTAGACCCTTGTCAAAGGATTCTTTGAGATTAGCTAAATCTTTGTCGTATTTTTCCTTAAGAAGACCTTTTTCTTTTTCAACTTCTGCCTGGGCTTTTTTAATCTCATCATCACTTAGATCTTTAAGCCTTGTGCTTTTAGCTTCCAGTTGGTTTTTTAGGGCCAAATCGTGCTTTATAATCTCTGGAATTTCTTTGATATATAAATTTGCTTCCTTGTATTTTAGCTCTGCTTCATATGATAGGTCTTTGTTTTCTTCATAAAAGCTAAGCATCTTGTTTGCTATGTGATGTTTTTTGTTAAGATCTGCAAATTTCTTATCGGTTTGATGAGTCTTTGCCCACTCATCTGCTTCTTTGCTAGCTAAATCTAAGAGTTCTTTTTCTTTTTTTCATATTGGCTAAGTTTTTTGATGTAGGGGTGGGAGTTTTTATCGGGATTTTTGCCAGCAATTTTATCTACTATATACTGGTTTTTCCTTGGATAGAGGTTGCCACGGTCATCAGCCAATTCTTTTTGGTATGCCATAAGCTAGTCGATCCTTTCTTTTTTTACTATCACTATAAATAAAATTATATTTAAGATAATGACTAAATAATAAGTTATAGAGTTTAACCTAAATTGAAATAATGTATGCATAAGTGATATAAACGTTGAAAAACAAAAAAATATCTTGTATATCTGGTTTATGCGAATTCTATCGATAGTAAAAAATGTGTATAGGGATATTATCATTGGATTTATTATAGCAAGTATCATGTTAAATAAGATTAAATTGATGTATTGGCTATAGGATAAGTCTTTGTAAACCTTGCTAAAGTCAGTATAAAAATTGATATCTTTGGCATAAAAAAGTGCCTCAAGTGACGCTACTACTATTATTGCCAGCGATACTGCCATAATTTTCTTTAAGAAGATTTCATCTTCTTTTTTTCTTATTGCTTTCATAAATGTAAGAAAAAGGCCAATTGCTTGGCCCCTTTTTCCTATCTTTAATTGAAGTTTGCCATCATTGCTTCAAATGATGATTTTAGTTGGTTGTAAGCTTCTTCTTCGTTTGCAGGTTTTGTTGAGTTCCAAGATAGAACAGCGTTCTTGTATGTGTCCCAAACATCTCCCCATTCTCTAAATAGAGGTCTTGCTGGTGAATTGTTGTAAGATTCGATTGTAGCTGAGATAATCTCTTTATCAGAATCTGGAAGGTCGCTTTCTTCATATGTCTTAGCTTCAACATTTTCTAGAATCTTGCCTGTAGCTTTGAATAGGTCTACTGCGTATTCTGGGTTAACTATTTGTTTGATCATTTCTTCTGCTATAGCTGTTTTTGCTTCATCGCCTTCGATACGAGCATTCATTGATAGTCCCCATCCACCTTGCCAGTGAGCAAGTGGTTTGCCTGCTAGGGTAATGTGACCTATTGGGCTTATTTGTAGGTTGCCTTCGCCAGCTTGTTCGCTGATTGTAGCTGCATCCCATGCACCACCTATACGAACAACACCACCGTTGCCAGTTTTAAATGTTTCGTCTATATATGCCCAACCAGCATCTGGGTCAAATAAAGGTGTGTTGGCTTCGCTGTGTTTTTTCCAATATTCATATAGTCCCTTGAATGTTGCTTGTTTTTCTTCTTCTAGTTCTGAGAAGTCTTTGGTCATATCTGTAAATAATGCACCATCTTCACCCTTGCCAAGAAGTTCGATATTTGATGAGTTTGTTGCAGCTACACCATACCAAGCGTCAAATAGTGGGAATAGTACTGTAGATTCGTCAGCAACATCGTCAATTTCTATTGGATCGTCTGGGTTGATTCCTTTTTCTTCAGCGTTTGCTGTGTTTACATAGGTAATTAGAGATTCGATATTGTATGGGAAAGCAAAATATTCACCATCGATATTGAAGTTTCCACCGATACCATCATCAAAGTTGTCCCAACCACCGATTTCTTTTTGTAGTTTTTGAGAATCAACTGCTGCTAGAATATCATTGCCTACAAGACCATAAAGTCTATCAGCTGGAATAGCAAAAAGATCAGCTACATCTTCGTTTGTAGCATCTGTAGAATCTATGATATCAAGGTGGTCAAAAGCACCAATTGTCTTAAATTCTATTTCAGCATTTGGATATTTTTCCTTAACTCTTTCAGCTGCTTTTTCATAGTGTGGAAGCCAAGCTTCTTCTACTTGTACAGAAAGTGTGCCAGCAATGTCTTCGTTAACTTCTGCCGTTTCTGTTACTTCTGTGTTTTCTCCTGCTTCTTTACTATCAGCTGGTGCGTCAGCTTTTTTGCCGCCACCACAAGCTGTCAATACAAAGGCAAGGCTTAGTGCCATAAAACTTTAATAGCATTTTTCATATAATTCCTCCTTAAAATGAAAACGTTATTGTATTCATATTATAAATAATATTGGGAAAATAGTCAATATCATATTTTAGCTTTGTTAACAAATTTTCATTTAAAAAAACCGTCATATGACGGTTTTATATCATTAGGAACTATTCTATTGTTTGAGTGGCCATATTTTCTTCTAGATTTTCTGCTGGCTTTTTTTCTATATTTTCAAAATGAAGTTCTTCATCTTTTACACTAAGTTTTATTACAGCATCCCTATCTAGCTTGCCATCAAGGATATCTTCTGCAAGTCTATCTTCTATCATCTTTGTGATGTGGCGTTCTAGTGGTCTTGCTCCATATTCGTCGTTGAATCCTTCTTTGGCAAGAAGTTTTACGACTTCTTTGTCATATTCTATGTCTATGTCGATGTTATTTAGCCTATCACGAGTCTTATCTAGCATGAGACTTGTGATTTCTCCTATGTTTTCCTCGCTTAGTGGGTTAAACATTATCACTTCATCTAGCCTATTTAGAAACTCTGGAGCAAAGGCTTCTTTTACTTCGCCTTCTATGATTTCTTTGGTTCTATCCTTATTTTTATCTTCAACATTGCCAGTTTCAAAACCTATAGTTTGCTTTTGGTTAAGACTTGATACGCCTACATTACTTGTCATAATTATGATAGTATTTTTAAAGTCCACTGTGCGGCCTTGACCATCTGTAAGTCTGCCATCATCTAGGATTTGTAGGAGTAGATTGAAAATATCTGGGTGGGCCTTTTCTATCTCATCAAAGAGTATTACAGAATATGGATGGTTTCTAACTTGCTCTGTTAGTTGTCCACCTTCTTCATAACCTACATATCCTGGAGGAGAACCCACTAGACGAGATACGGCAAATTTTTCCATATATTCACTCATGTCCATGCGTATTAGGTGGTCTTCTGATCCAAAGATATTAGCTGCTAGAGTCTTTGCCAGGTAGGTTTTTCCAACACCTGTTGGCCCTACAAATATAAATGAACCTATTGGTTTTGATGGATCTTTTAGGCCAACTCTTGCTCTTTTTATGGCATGGGCTACTGATTTTATAGCTTCATCTTGGCCTATGACAGTTCCTTTCATAGCTGTATCGAGATTTGCATATTTTTCTTTTTCATCTTCAGTTAGCTTTGTTACTGGAACCTTGGACCAGGATGCAACTATGCTTGCTATGTCATCGTAGCCTATAAATTTATTTGGCTTTTCCTTGTTTTTCTTTTCTCTTTCTGCCTCTAGGTCAAATTTGGCTTGGTTTATAATATCTCTTAGTTCTGCAGCTTTTTCAAAGTCTTGGTCTCTAACTGCTTGTTCCTTTTGACCTATGAGCTCATCAATCCTATCTTCTGGCTTTTTGTCAGTTTCTTCTTCTTGGTAGGTTGTTATCCTAACCTTACTCATGGCCTCATCTATGACATCTATTGCCTTATCTGGCAGGTACCTATCGTTGATGTATCTGTCTGTTAGCTCAACTGCAGCATCTATGGCTTCATCTGTGATCTCCACACCATGGTGGTCTTCGTACTTATCCTTGATACCACGAATGATCTTTCTACTATCTTCCAAGGATGGCTCGTCAACTTGGATTGGTTGCATTCGGCGGGTTAGGGCTGAGTCTTTTTCTACGTATTTTCTGTATTCTTCTATAGTAGTTGCTCCAATTATTTGGATATCGCCCTTGGCAAGGATTGGTTTTAGGATATTTGCTGCATCCATTGATCCTTCTGCCGCACCTGCTCCTAGCACCATGTGGAATTCGTCTATGAATAATATAATATCATCGTGATCTTCTAGCTCGTCAAAGAGTTTTTTAAGCCTTTCTTCAAAGTCCCCACGGTATTTGGTTCCTGCTATCATTGATGCCATATCTAGGGACAAAACTTTCTTATTTGCCATAATTCTTGGCACAAGACCCGTTACTATCCTTTGGGCCAAGCCTTCTGATATGGCTGTTTTACCTACTCCAGGCTCACCAATCAAAATAGGATTGTTTTTTGTTCTACGCATTAAAATCTGGATAAGTCTTTCTATTTCCTTATCTCTGCCTATTACTGGGTCAATTTTATTTTTTTCGGCTTCCTTGTTGAGGTTTATAGCATATTTGGTCACATTTTCTGACAAGTCTTCACTTTGTCCATCATCCTTGTTTTCTTCTCTTAATAAGGCCTTTAAATTGTTTTTTACTTGTTCTTTTTCTACTCCTGATAGTAGAAACATTATGTTTGTAAGGCTATCGTCATCTGCAAGTATTGCAAATAGGACATTTTCTTCTCCAGCAGATACTGAACCATACCTTGTGGCATTGAGCCTTGCTAGTTCAAAAATTTGTCTGACTTTTTTGCTATATTCTGTTGCAGGTCTGATTGCTTGACCCTTGCCGATGTTATTTATCACAACTTGGCGAAGCAGGTCGTAGTTTGCACCTGCTTTTTCTAGGGCCTTTGTAGCAACTGAACCTGTCTTCATTAGGGCAAGGAGCAAGTGTTCGCTACCTATATAATCATGGTTTAAGGAGTAGCTTTCTCGCCTTGCTTGTTGGGTTAATTTGTTTAATCTGTTAGCTTCCATTGCCTCTCCTTCATATATGAGTTTAGAAACTCTATCCTTTGGGGATCCTTTTTCCCCTTATATCTATCCTTAGTTAGGTTAAATATCAGATAATCTATTTCATTGTTTGTCAAATCTGTATTAAAACCTAGGTTGTTGTATTTCTTTAGCTTATAAAGCTCCCTTGCAATAGTGTTAAGCGATATGAGCTTTTCACTATTTAAGTTATTTAAAGAAATATTTATCTCTTCTATAATATCATCATCAGAAATCTTATTTAATATTTGATAATCTCTTCTAAATCTTCTTTCATTTCTGACTAGACTATCAATATTTTCTTCCATAGTTTCAATGTATTGGTCCATATCTGGCCTGTAGTTGCCAAAGTTTTTGACCAAATATATATCATCAACGTATTTGTCGTAATATTTTGGTATATATTTTGTGGCATACATGGCTTGGGTCATCATAGCTTGCTTGAATCCAAAATATGATTCTTCTGGATCAACTAGGCCAAATAGGAACATCTTAAGCCTTGCCTCAACTCCTGACCCAGCATTTCTGCCATCACTTGTAAGGTAGCCATATTCTGGAGAAAAGGCAAATTCTATTTTCTCGTCCAATTCTTTTTCCACTTCCAAGGCTATCTTGTAAGCTTTTTTGATATTCATCTCAAAATTTCTTACATTGATCCCAATATGGTCCCTGTCATTTATTGTTAATATATAATCATCCTTAAAAACTAGGGCAATTTGGGCAAGTTTATTATCGCAATCTTCTGATAATACCATATCATTTATAAGTTTATTTTTGGTATCATCATCTATTTCTGCCAATAAAAGCACTTGGCCAGGGTAAATGTCCTTTAGCATCTCCACTATCCTAAGGCTGTCGTCATAGGTAATAGTTGTTGGGAAATCAAAGCCCTTTATATTTCTTCTGATAGATATATTTGAGTTTAAAATGATATCTTTTGCGTATTCTATCAACTTTTCACCTTCATATTCAAGTCATCTATGCGTTCTTTTAGATCAGCTGCTTGTTCATAATCTTCGGTCTCTACTGATTGTTTGAGTTTTTCTTGCAAATTTTTAATCTCTAGGGCTACTTCCTTAAACTCCCTTTCTGCCTTTGGCATCTTGCCAGTGTAGGTATCAAAGTTATTATAAGTTTTCAATATCTTGTTGGTAAGTTTATCAGAAAGCTTGTAGCATTCGCTGCAGCCAAAGATTCCGGCCTTGATATTTGATTCTAAGTTACCACAATTTGGGCAAGTATTTTGCTTTAAGCCTTCCATAAAACTAAAGGCGTGATTGTTCAAATTGTATTTATATTCATAATAATTATCTATAATATCGTCTAAGCCAGGCACAAATTGTTGGAGTAAGGACTCTAAATTTGCACTGTTAAGGTTGATTTTGTGAAATTTACCATCAGAAACATCTTCTCCTGTAAATTCTGTATAGTGTTTTATACAGTCCTCACAAAGGTAGAAATTGTGTTCGTAGCCATTTACTATAGCCTTAACACTGAGGCTAGCATCTTTTCCGCATCTTTCACATTTCATAATTAACTCCTTGCTAGTACACTCAAAAGGATGTTTTTTATTATATCTGACCTAAGGCTATTTCTACTTTTTGCTTCTATCCTAGAAAGAGCCTTGTCGCTTGTGGCATATTTTGCCATCAAAAATTCATCCCTAGTAAAGTACTTTTTCTTATATAAGTCCATGAACAAAATATCAGCACTTGCTTCAGTCATTTGTTCATTTAAGTTTTTAATCAAATAAGATATATAATTATCTTCTTCAACTATGGTAATTATCTTTATAAACCCATTTCCACCACGTTTGCTTTCTATTAGATACCCGTTATGAGGAGTAAATCTAGTAGATAAAACGTAATTTATTTGACTAGGTGCACAATCAAATTGCATGGCCAAATCATTTCTCCCAATCTCAAGCATACCATCGGTGGATTCTTCTAGTAATGCCTTCAAAAATTTTTCTATATCAGATGTAAGACCTGCCATATATTCACCATCTTTCTTAAATGTCTTATTTTAAAAGTCAATAAAAAAGTCTGACCTTTTGACTATCTCTGACCTTTTCTTTTTAAAAAATAGAATCAATAGATTCTTATTTTTATTTTACAATTCTCTATTAAATTTTCAAGCTAAAATTTTGCAAAAAAATAAAGGCTCCAGGATTTCTCCTGGAGTCTTAAGCTTATATTATTTGTTTTCTTTTTTATTTGTATAAGCTAATGCGCTTGCTGAGCCAGCTAATAATAGAGCAATACTAGAAATTCCCATAATACCTGTTTTTGGGTTGTTTGTAGTAGCTTGTTTGTTTGTTACTGCGGCTTTTGTTTGTTTTTGTTGGCCTTGTTTAGTATTTTTTGCATTTTCAGTAACTTCTTTTTCTATTTCTTTTATAGCTTCTTGTTGATCTTTGTCAAATTTGTAGTTTGGAAGCATAGCTAAAAGCTCTTTACTTACTGCAAATGGTTTGCTGTGATCGCCATTTTCAATATAAGCTTTTACTTCGTCTCTAAATTTGGACATAATATTATATACTTGATCTGCAAGATTTATTGATATATCTGTTGCTTTTTGGCTAGCTAGTTCTGGATTTTCGTTTAGAAGTTTTAGCATTTGTGCATCAACATCTTTTTGTTGATCAATTATAGATTGTTGAACTTTTTCTATATAAGCTTGCATACCAGAATCTAGGTCAAGGTCATAATTTGACATACCAAGAGTGTTTAGTTCGTTAAATAGACCGTTAAAGTTGTCATCGCCAACTTTTGTTACTTCTGGTTTATATTTTTCGTGAACATCGTTAATCATTGCTGCATAGTATGGAACAAAGATTGTGTATGATGCATCTGCGATTCCTAACCATTGAAGTGTAGCAAGTTCTTTTGGCATATTTTTACGTTGTTCTAGAACGTGAACTTCCATTTGGTTTTTGTTGCCTATTGGGTAAACTTTTGGATCTTTTGTAGAGTCGTATTCTGTTCCGATTCCTCTTTGTTTTAGGGTATTTAGAACTTCAAGAGTTGTAAGCTTTCTGTTAGCATCTCTAAACATATCTACGTTACCAGAATCATTTGTGATATCTTCTACTTTAAGATCTTTTGTAAGTTCTGGATTGATGTAGGTTAGTCCTTGCCAATATCTTGTTTGAGATCCTTTTGCAACTTCTGCTGCATAAGTTCTCGTTATATCTATATTGCCATTCTCATCTTTTACTAAGAAACCGTTCTTCTCAGCTAAGTCCATAAGGCCTTTTGAATAGATAACATTTTCTGTATCGTTAAGGTCAACGCCTCTCATTACGAACATATTTGGTTGAACTACTACCTTGTCTTTTGGCATCTTAATAGCTACATATTGGTGACCAGATAGGATATCCATGTGCCAAACTTCGTTACCATCACCAATCATTAGGGAGTTATTTTCACCAGCTCCGTGTTCATCTATGATTTTTGCTATATTTTCTATACCTTCTCTAGCAGTTTTAGATTTACCTAAAGTTACACTTTCTAGAGAAACTTCTGTAAATCCACCATCTACTAGTGGGTCAGCTTCTTTAGCCTTTTCATTGTAATATGTGGAAACGGTCGCTGTCATTCCAACACCGTGTTCGTTAACACCTACTGCTCCATAAGCTTGACCAACTACATTGCCATTTTGGTCAACTGGTTCTGGAGTTGCTTTATTTGAATCTCTTACATATGTATATTTGTAAGTTTCTTCTGGCATTTCCATTTCAAAACCATCGGCATCTTTGTACATTGTGCCTTCTTTGTATTCCTTTTCTTCAGAAATACCAAAGATTTTGGTTTGATTGTCATTTAAGTCCTCACTTCTACCATAGTATGTACTACCGTTTTCAGACTCTTCGCTTCCTACATATAGACCTGTACAAGCAAATACTGGTGTTGTCATTGAGAATACCAGCATTGATGCTAGACCAATATTCATTATTTTATGAAATTTTTTCATATTTCCTCCCTTAAAACTACTAATGATGTCGTTTTCATAGTTCTAAATAAAGTATAACATTTAGGGATATTTTGTCAACACATTATAAAATATTTATTCTAAATTTTCGCATAAACGTATAATTAGTATTTTTTATTTATAAACATAAAAAAACTCCCAGGATAATCCTGGAAGTCATAATGATATTAGTTAGTTTGCATCAGAAAAGTCTGATTGATATTGTGGAGCAAAAGCTTCAAGTTCTGCTTTAATATCTGCATCTGGGTTTGATAGGATTTGTTCTAGTGTTGATCCTATGTCGTTATATGCTTGTTGGCTGCCTGGTGCAAGTGGTCTAGAATATAAGTTTTTGGTTGCGTCAGCTAGGATTTTTGCTATAGCTGAGTCGCTATCTTTGTACTTGCTATCTTCAACAGCGCTTGTTCTTGCTGGCATATATCCAGTGTCAAGAGCGAATTGGATTTGACTTTCTTTTGATACTAAGAATTTCAAAAATTCAAAAGCAGCCTTCTTTTCTTCTTCGCTTGCGTTTTCAAACATGTAGATATTTGTACCTTGTTGTACGCTAGATTCTGCTGGATAAGGTGCAGCTTCGTATTCAAATTTGCCTTCTACCCCATCTTTTACATAAACTTCACCAGCATTTGAACCGATGTAAGCTCCTACTTGTTCATTGGCAAATGGGCCTGACATATATTGGTCAGTTCCGGCTATTCTAAAATATCCGTCTTTTATACCTCTTTGATAGTAGTCTACAGCTTCAACTGATTTTTCGCCTGCTACATCAAGATCTTTGTCCATTTCTACGCCATTGTTGTGCATGTATGTTGCATAGTAGTTAGGGAGTGAATCGAATCCAACTCCTGGTATGCCTTTTTCTTCTTTGATTTTTTTAGAAACTTCTTCTAACTCTTCATAATTTGTTGGTACTTCAAGTCCTAGTTCATCAAACATAGTTTTGTTATACCAGAAAACTTCTGTAGATTTGTTAAATGGAAGTCCCATAATCTTGCCATCTTCTTCGATTTCTTCACGAACACCTGGAAGGATGTCCTCGTAATCTTCGATGCCATTTTCGCCATTTACCATATCTGTAAGGTCTGTTACAAGATCTGCGCTTTCAAATTGTAACATCCAGTCAGGATATGCTTGAGTAATGGTTGGCAAGTCTTGTGGTGATTGCATAGTTGCAACTAAGATTTGGTTAAGATCTCCGTAGTTACCTTGGTTTTGTAGGTTAACTTTGATGTTTGGGTTTTCTTCTTCAAATTGTTTTACCAATTTTTCCAAAGCTTCACCTTGGCCACCACCCATTGCATGCCAGAATACTATTTCTGTGGTTTCGCCTGATGCATTGTCATCTTTTGCATCAGCATCCTCTTTAGCTTCCTCAGCATCTGCTTCTTGGTCAGCATTTTCTTTTTCTTCTGTCTTTTCTGCAGTTTCCTCTTCTGTACTTTCTGCAGTTTCCTCTGTTTGCGCTTTGTTTTCTGCGCCTTCCTTAGCTTCTTGGCCATTGTTGCCACAAGCAGTTAAAACAAACAATGAGAGCATTAAGCTCATTAGTAATGAAGTAACTTTCTTTTTCATAAAATCTCCTTTTTTCTTTATCATTACACTTTTTTTATACCCATTAATTCTAATAATGCTAGCCTTTTAATCCACCATAGGCAACTCCTTCCAATATTTGTTTTCTAAATATGAAATAAAGGATTAGTATAGGCAGAATTGTTATAGTAGATGCAGCCATCTGCAAGTGAATATAGGATCCTGCCTCGGTTGCAAAGGCTGATAGACCATTGCTTATCATCCTCATATTCTTTGTATTTGTTACAAGTATTGGCCACAAGAAAGAATTCCAACCTGCTATGAAGTTTAATAGTCCAATAGTAAATAGGGTTGATTTGGAAAGTGGAATCATAACCCTTCTTATAAATTCAAAATCACTTGCCCCATCCACTTTTGCAGCATTATAATAGTCCATTGGTATAGATCTTAAAAACTGCCTTAGATATATTATATAAAAGACACTTGCTAAGAAAGGCAAGATCAATGCCCAATAGCTATCTAAAAGCGAAAGCTTGGCAATGGTTCTAAAATTAGTAAAAACTATGATTTCAAAGGGAATCATAAGCAGAGATAGGAGAATATTTTCTATCCAATTTTTGTGTTTAAAGTTCAAAAAATTAATCGCAAAAGCCGCAAGTGTTGTAGTAGTAAGTGTTCCCAAAGTATTTATAATCGTTACAAAAACTGTATTTAGAAAGTATCTACCAAAAGGAGCCACCTTCATAGCTTCTTTGAAGTTCTCTAATTGCGGGCTTTGAGGCATTAGCTTCGGGGGTATAGCTGTCACTTCCTGGAAAGTCATAAGTGATGATGAAATCATGTAAAAGAAAGGAAATAGGGTGACAACTGCCATTATTATTATAAAAATATATGAAATTACTTTTAAAAACTTATTCATAAGCCACCTATTTTGTTAACCTTTCTATAATCTTTCTTTGGGCAAAAGTTAAAACTAAAAGCATCAAGAACAAAAGTACTGCTGCTGCCATGGCGTGTCCATAGCGGTATTCTACATAAAACTTATTGTAGATATAAAAAACTGCAGTAACAAGTCTGTTGCCAACACCTGCCTTACCATTAAATAGGGCAAATACTCCAGCGTATATCTTGAAAGCTTGGATAAAGCTTGTCAAAAATAGGAAAGTTATGATTTCCTTAAGCTCTGGCAAAGTAATCCTAAAAAATTGCTCGCTTTTTGTAGCACCAAAAGTCTCAGCAACCCTATAATAATTCTTATCAATCCCACGAAGGCCCGCCAATATTACTATTATGTTAAAGGCAAGGGCATTCCATACACCAAATATGATTAGAGCTGGCATATTGTAGTCTCTATTGTTTAGAAAATCAAATGGACCTACTCCAAAAAATCCCAAAAAGTAATTTAAAAATCCATACTGACCGTTTAGTAGGTATCTAAAAACAATACCTATTGCGATGACACTGGTAAGATATGGGATAAAAAATATTGTTTCAAAAAACTTTGATCCCTTTACTTTCTCATAAAGTATGAGGGCAATAACCATTGAAATTACAAGTGACATCGGGACCACGGTTACAGCATAAATAAAGGTGTTTTTCATAGCTAACTTAAATTGTGGGTCTCTTAAAACTATTGGATAGTTAGAAAATCCTACAAATTTGGAATCTAGTATACTATTAGACTCAAGAGACATAAAAAACGTCCTAAAAAGCGGATAAATAGTAAAAATTCCTATGAAAATTATGGCCGGAAGTAGGTAAAGCCAGGCTCTAGGCGAGTTTTCCGCCCTGTATGATCCTTTCCTTTTCATTAGTAAACTCTCTTTCCATCTTCTTCAAATAGATAAACTGACGAATAATCTATGGCAATTTTAATTATATCATCCTTTTCAATTTTTAGCTTTGAATCGGCTATCATCCTTGAAGGAATGCCGTTTAAATTAAAGTGCAAGATCATATATCTACCTATCATTTCAATGTTGTCGACTTTTACACTTATGCCATTATCATCGAAGGTGAAATGTTCCGGTCTGATACCTATGGTATAGGTCTTTTTGTCAAGTTCTTTTTTTAATCTCTCATTTTCAAAATCATTTATATCCAAGGAGAAATCTTTTGATATTAGCTTTTTATTTTGATACTGCATGTCGTACACATTTATAATTGGATTTCCTATAAATTTGGCTACAAAAAGATTGGCAGGTTCCAAATATAAGTTTTGTGGGATGTCGTATTGCTGGATAATTCCCTCATCTATCAAGGCTATATAATCAGAAATGGATAGGGCCTCTTCCTGGTCGTGGGTTACAAATATTGTTGTAACTCCAACATCTTTTACAATATTATGAATCTCTTCACGTATAGAAAGCCTTAATCTCGCATCTAGGTTTGATAGGGGTTCGTCCATCAAAAGAGTCTTAGGATTTTGTACTAGGGCACGAGCAATGGCAACCCTTTGTTGTTGGCCACCAGAAAGTTGGGAAGGTTTTTTGTCTTTATACTCCTTGATATAGGTAAGGTCCATGTATTTTTCAGCAACCTTATTTGCCTCTTTTTGGCTAATTTTCTTATCCCCAACTGTTAAAGGGAAAGTGATATTTTCTAGTACTGTCATATGGGGATATAGGGCGTAGTTTTGGAAGACCATACCAATATTCCTATCTTTGGGGTGTTTGTTTATTATAGATTCACCGTCAAATAAAATATCTCCATCAGTTGGATCTAGAATTCCTGCGATAATATTTAAAATCGTCGATTTGCCGCAACCTGAAGGTCCAAGCAGTGTTACAAGGGCTCCATCGGGTATTTCTAGGTCAATATCCTTTAAGGCTTCAAATCCATTTTCGTAAACTTTCTTCAAATCTCTAATTTCAATCATAATTTCCTCTGCTAATTGTCCATAAATTTTCTAAAAAATTTAAATATTTATAGTGATTATATATCAAATTCTTCTGTTACAATATTCTTACCCTAAATCCTCGTACATACAAAAAACTGACCCTAAAATAAAGTCAGTTTTTGTAATTTTCTTATTCTAATTTTCACCATTTAAAAAATCGATGGCGTATTGGGCATATGTTCCTGCACCATTTTTAAGGGCAGATTCATCGATATTGAATCTTTCGTTATGATGAGGATAGTCTGTGCCTAGTTCAGGATTTCTAGATCCTACAAATCCAAAGCAACCTGGTTTATTTTCTAGATAGTAGGAGAAGTCTTCCCCGCCAGTTGTCTTTTGCATATTTTTAAGTATGTCTTTGCCAGCAAATTTTTCTATTGCATTTATAGCTATAGTAGAAGATTCTTCATCGTTGATTGTTGGGCCTAGGATATATTGGTAGTCAAGCTCGTATGTTGCCCCATAAGCATCACATACACCCTTGATAACCCTTCTCATATCATCTTCTATTCTAGCGCCAATTTCTCTTCGAAAATATCTATTGGTACCTTCCATAGTAGCTTCGCCTGCTATGATATTAAATCTATTGCCACTGTGGAAAGATCCAACAGTTACTGTCACTGAATCAAGTGGAGAATAGTTTCTTGCTACTAATTGTTGTAGGTTTTGAATAACTGCTGCTCCCACCACTACCGCATCTACAGTTTCATTTGGCAAGGATCCGTGGCCAGATTTTCCCTTTATAGTAATGGTAAATCTATCTGCAGCTGCCATCCTATCACCAGCTTCTACAGAAATTTTCCCTGTTTCTAGTCCTGACCAGATGTGAGATCCGTAGATATTGTCAGTTTCTTCATACCAATTTCCTTGTCTTATCATATATTTAGCACCTAGGCCAACTTCCTCAGCCGGTTGGAATATCAAATATACCTTGCCGCAAAGCTCATCTTTAACTTCGTTTAGAATCTTTGCAGCTCCAAGAAGCATCGCCATGTGAGAATCGTGGCCACAAGCGTGCATCTTTCCTTCGTTTTGGGACTTGTATTCGATATCATTTTTCTCGCTAACATTTAGGGCATCGATATCTGCTCTTAGGGCAACAGTTTTGCCTGGCTTGCCACCTTGAATTAGGCCAATTACTCCAGTTTTTGGTTCTTCTTCTGGTATTTCATAAGGAATTCCCATTTTATCAAGCTCTTTAGCAATCCTTTTTGTAGTTTCAAACTCTTCAAAAGAAAGTTCAGGGTGCATATGGAAATATCTTCTCATTTCTACAATATAATCTTCATTTTTACTAACTAATTCTTTTACGTTCATTTTATCTCCTTATAATACATCTTATATAGCAGGGCTAAGCATAGGTGCAAGGATTCCTGCTAATACAACAGAACCAATGGATACCGTGACAAATCCTGCCACTAACATTTTAGGCAAAATTTGTGATAATATCAACTTTCTATCTTCTTCGTTATCACTAACTCCCTTTGCAACTTCCTTAGAAACTACATAGGTTCCTGGAAAGCCAAAAAGAGCTGATAGACCAATTCCAAAGGCCATCCAAGGTCTAATTTTTAGTATTTTGCCTACGATCATAGACATTATACCAATTCCTATAGTTCCTATGATCAAACAAACAGCTATAGGAAGTAATATTTCTAAGACATCTTGTGGACTAGCACCGGCAAGGCCACCGTAGATAACTGACATAAGGGCTCCCATCAAAAATCCAAATGAATTTCCTTTGTTTAGTGGCTCTCTTTCCAAGAATCCAATTTCTGCAAAAATTATACCAAACAATAGCGCCATTACATTTTTGTCCACTCTTATAAGAGCATTTAAAATAAATACTCCCGTGTCAATTCCCTTAATGACATCTGAAAGCAATGTCGCAACAAGGGCTATTAATATGGTTTTTGCCAAATAATAATTTGCTGTGACGTATTTTTCTGGTAGATGAAAAAATGACTTTTTGCTCCTTTCTTCCACTTCCTTATCATCATCAAAGACCTCTCCTGCCCTTTTTAGTTCTAATATACTATTAGCTTCCTTCCTAAGGCAAAAAGAGCAAAGCGGATAGCCTATAAAGCCTTGGACAACAACTAATAGAGTTGCCATCAATTTCAAATCACTTCTGCCAATAGCCTCAGCGTATTTAGCCATTTGTAGGCCAGCTATAACACCACCTGATATAGGAGGCGCTGCAACTATGGCAGTTTCCCTACCTACTATAGGACTTCCAATAAGAAATAGTAATATAACAATACCTACAATCCCTCCAAAGGAAATCAAGACCGTCTTCCACTGATTAGCCAATTGTTTTAAATTTAGCATAGAGCCCATATGTACCAAAAGACTGGTAATAGCTAGGGCCCCTATGTCATATAACAAGGAATCTTTGAAGAGTGTCTCTGGGATTCCCAACCAAAATCCAGCCAAAAATATAACTGAGCATACAAAAAGAGATGGAACTATACTTTTTGTAGCTGCAGCTACTATGTCGCCAATCGTATAAACTATAAAAACAAATAATAATGCCACTAGAGCTTGCATATAATACCCCTTTCTCGCTTTTAATGGGTAAAGCGAAATAATATAAGTGCATTATATACCTATGAATTTCTTTTGTCAATAATTATCAATTATTTTGTATAAATTTTACTTTCATGAAACAAATAAAAAACCCACCCTAGGGTAGGTCTTATATCTAGTCTCTATTTCTATTGCCAAAAAGTAGGAACAATCTTAAAAATTGTAGGGCTGTTGTAAGTGTTGCAGCAACATAGGTGTAAGCTGCAGCCTTTAGCATGGCTTTAGCTTGAGCATTTTCTTCACCTATTAGCATGCCTGATTCTTCTAAGACTTGTAGGGCCCTAGCACTTGCATTAAATTCCACTGGAAGTGTCACTATTTGGAAAACTAGAGTTAATGCAAATAGCACTAATCCAATGTTTAGTAGATTTTGTCTTGATAAAATCATTCCCAAAAAAATCACTGGAAAGCTAAGCTTGGATCCAAAGTTTACCGCTGGAACCAACCAGGATTTTATTTGCAAAGGCATATAGCCTTCCTTGTATTGGATAACGTGGCCAAATTCGTGGGCAGCAACAGCAACAGACGCTATAGATGTATCTTTCATAGATTCTGGAGAAAGAGCTACTTCCTTGGTCGCCGGATTAAAATAATCCCCCATGGCATTATTTATTTGTTTGATTTTTATATCATTATAGCCACGAGTATCTATGATGTAATCTGCAGCTTGTTTGCCTGTAATTTGTTTTTTTGTTTTTATCTTCGAATACTTGGCAAAAGCCTTCTGCACATTTGCCTGAGCTAGCATACTTATAACTATGCCAATAAGCACTAAAATATATGTTCTATCAAATCCATAATAATAAGGCATAAAGCACCTCCTTAACTTTATTATAAGTTATACCCTTTATTTTTAATAATTTAAATATAGATTTAATCTTTCTACTATTTTACACCAATTTTACAATAAAGATTAGTTTTACTATGAAATATAGGGTATTAATTTAATAAATATATTAAGGAGGAAAATTATGAGTCCAGGATGGATTATTTTAATAGTTGTCATACTACTAGCTCTTATTGTAGTTGGTATTTATAATTCACTAGTTAAACAAAATGAAATGGTAGCAAATGCCATGAGCCAGATAGCAGCCCAACTTCAATCTAGGTGGGATGCCCTAAATAACCTCATAGATGCGACAAAAGATTATGCAAAATATGAAAGTGAAAGTTTGGATAAAATCACTAAAAACAGGACAGGAGTCAATAAAGATTCTAATCCAAGCGATGTAGCGCGTGAAGAATCAGAATTCAAGAACGCCCTTACAAAGGTCTATGCTGTAGCAGAAAACTACCCAGACCTAAAGGCAAGCCAAGTTTATAAATCAACTATGGATTCCATAAACAAATACGAAGACAACGTTCGTCATTCTCGTATGATTTATAACGATACAGTTACAAAATTCAACAGATATATAAAAAGCTTCCCACAAAATATTTTTGCAGGAATGTTTGGTTATAGCGAAAAAACATATTTTGAAAACGAGGCAGAAAGCAATCAAGTTCCACGTTGGAATAAGTAATTAGTCCCTTTAGGAGGCTAATAATGAAAAAACTTAGCAAATACCTAGCAAGGGTTTTTATCCTTGCTCTAATATTATTCTTTCCTCATATTGCCCATGCTAATGACCTTCACAGTATCGATATCAATGTTGAAATCGATCAAAATGGTATAGGCCATGTGAAAGAAACTTGGCAAGCTAATGAGGATAATGAAGAAGCAACAGAAAAATACAAGGTAATATCTGACCTGGGGGATATTAAAATCAGAAACTTCAAAGTAGAAAGCGACGAAGGTACATGGCAAGAACTAAGCCCTTGGAATATTGACGCTAGCTTTGATGAAAAAGCCTACAAATATGGCATGGTAGAGGATGGAGATAGGGTTGAACTTTGCTGGGGAATCACTAACTTTGGCGAAAATACCTACCATCTTTCCTACGATATCGATCCCCTTGTAGTGGGCTTAAACGACTACGATATGGTCTATTTTAGATTTATAAAAGAAAACTTAGACCCCCTACCAGATAAGATTTCCATTACTATCAAAGGACCTAATAGCTTTGATGATGAAGTTTTGATGTGGGGCTTTGGTTTTGAGGGAGATGTCCACAATGTAGATGGTGAGATTGTTGCAAAAAGTGATGGAGATGTCCAATATGGCCAAGTTATGCTTCGCTTGCCTAAGGGAACTTTTGATACATCCTATCATATAGACAAAGATTTTGATTTTTATGCAGATATGGCCCAAGAAGGATCTGATTATGGAAGCGCAGATGATGCTGGTGATTATGATGAGGATTATGAATATGGCGAATCGACACCCTTTAATCCTTTCCTATTTTTCTTAAGTGGAGCCTTATCTTTAATAGGACCTATTATTGGATTTATATTTTTTGGCCTAGCTTTTAAATCCTTAAAGGGATCTAGTGATTACAAGATAATCAATAAAAAAGTCCTAAAAAAAGAAAGTAAGTTCAAAGACCAATACTACAGGGATATTCCTTATGACGGACCTATAGAAGATACTTATCTAATAAGTCAAAATGCTAAAGGTTTAAACATTAATTACGAAAATTATATAACTGCTTTTTTATTAAAGTGGGTTTATCAAGATGCTATAAGCTTTGGTGAAGATGAAGAAAAAGTCTTATTTTTTGATACTAAATCTTCATATATTTCCATAAATCATGAACCTTCTAATATGAGCCAAGTGGAAAGTGGATTCTTTGATATCCTTAAAAGAAGTGAAGAATACACAGATGACGGGAAGATCAAGCAAAAACATATAGAGAAATTCATCAAGAAAAACCAAGATTTCATGGAAGACTATTTCGAAAGTTTTAGCGAAAATTCCCTAGACCAGCTAGTAGACCGTGGATATCTAATAAATAATAAGAAAAAGAAAGCTTTATCTAGTAAGTTCAAAAACAAGATTACTATCACAGATAGCGGTATCGACTTATACGAAAACTTTATAAAATTTAAGAACTACCTAGAAGACTATTCTCTAATCGAAGAAAGGGATATAAATGAGGTCAAACTTTGGGATGGCTTTATGATTTATGCAGCTATTTATGGCATAAGCAAGAAAGTTTACAGTAATTTTACTGATATATACCCAGAATACGAAAATATGAGTGCCTTTGACTTTTACATGATATCAAATATTACTTCATACTCATCTGGAATTAGTTCCGCTGCATCAAGCACCCTCTCAAGCTTTGAGTCAGGCGGCTTTGGTGGATCATCATCCTTTGGCGGTGGTGGTGGAAGCTTTGGAGGAGGATCTGGAGGTTCTGGTGGAGGCAGTAGGTAAAAATAAACACAGAAAAAGAGCTAGATTTCTAGCTCTTTTTCATTTAGAAAAGAATAAGTTAGTCCTAGTTTTCTAAGGGAAAACTATAAGGAATTAATAATGAAAAACCTAGCTATTTAATAGCTAACTATATTATAACACAGATAAAAAAATATGCAAACATTTTCTTAAATATGTTTTTCAATCAAATCCTATTTACAAAATTAAATTTCAATATTAATTTCAAATGCTCTTTTCTAGTTCTTTAGCGTTTTCACTAGTTCCTATTAAAACCAAGATGTCATTTTCTTCGATTTCAAGGCTAGGATCAAAGTCTATTATCATTTGTCCATCTCTTTCAAAGGCCACAACATTCATCTGATACTCATTTCTAAAGTCTAAGTCTATCAAGTTTTTGCCCATCCAGGACTTATGAGCTTTGACTTCTATAATAGAAAACTCATCTGAAAATTCAATAATCTCTAGCAAGTTAGGTCCCACAAGAGATCTTGCAAGCCTTTCAGCTGTATCTGCTTCTGGAAAAACAATGTAGTCTGCCCCAATCTTTTCTAAAATTCTGGCATGAGATTCACTTGAAGCCTTTGCTATTACTTGGTTAATCCCGCTATCCTTACAAATTAATGTAGCCTCAATGGACGCTTCTAAATTTGAGCCAGTCGCTATTATAGCTGCATCATAATTATTGATACCAAGAGATTTGAGAGCTTGCTCTTCAGTGATATCTGCTTGAACAGAACTTGATACAAAGCTTGCTATTTTTTCTACTGTTTTATAGTTTGAGTCAACTGCAGTAACATAGGCTCCCTTTTGAGCTAGTCTGGTTGCTACCGCATAGCCAAATCTGCCTAGTCCTAAAACAATTATATTTCTTTGCATAATTCCTCCTAACCTATGCTTATAAATCCTTCTGGATATCTTATCAGTCTTACATCTGACTTTAAGCCAAATGATAGGGCCATAGTAATTGGACCTATTCTTCCCAAGTACATACAAAGTGTAATCAATACTTTTGATACTGCTGAGAGCTTATCAGTTATTCCAAGAGTTGCTCCTACTGTTCCCAAAGCTGAAGCTGTTTCATACAAGATGTCTATAAAGGCAAAGTCCTCTATAGCTGCTATCACAAAGCTTACAAATATAACTATAGATAAGGAAATGACAAATATAGACAAGGCTTTTTTGATGGTATCGTCACTAATTCTTCTCTTGAAAACTATAGGTTCTTTTTCATTTTTCACAACAGATATGACCGCTAGTAGCAATACAGCAAAGGTAGTTGTCTTGATACCTCCAGCTGTAGATCCTGGAGATCCACCGATAAACATAAGGCTTATCAATAGAATTGCTGTAGAGTCGTTAATTTGGGATAAATCTGCTGAGTAAAATCCTGCTGTCCTTGCAGAAACAGATTGAAAAAACGAAATCAAGATTCCATCACCTATAGTCTCATTGCTCAAGACCCCACTCTTTAAAGACTCAAGTACGAAAAATCCCAAAGCCCCAACCAGTATAAGTCCTGCATTTGTCAATAACACTAATTTTGAATGGGTAGAAATATTTTTAAAATGTCTCTTATAGTATATTTCACTTGTAACCATAAAGCCCAAACCACCAATTATAATTAGGCACATGATAGTGATATTAACTAGGTAATCACCTCTAAGTGGGTATATGGAGTCACCTAATATATCAAAGCCTGCATTACAAAAAGCAGATATGGAATGAAAAATAGAAAACCAAATCCCCTTGCCAAGACCATAAGTTGGCACAAATCTTATAGCAAGAAATAAAGCTCCAAGGCTTTCTACTACTAGGGTAAATCCTAGTACGTATTTAAAAAGTCGGATTACCCCTTCCATACTTCCTATATTTAGTTGTTCCTTTAGTATAAGCCTTGTTTTAATTCCAATCTTTTTTCTAAGTATCAAAGGAATTATAGATGCAAGTGTCATTATACCAAGCCCACCTATTTGTATTAAGGTTATTATTACAACTTGACCTAGTGTATTCCAGTGCTCTGCCGTATTTACTGGGGTTAGACCAGTAACGCAAGACGCACTTGCTGCTATAAAAATTGCATCTATTGGATTGGTAGGATTGCCTGACCTTGTTACAAAAGGAGTTGATAAGATCAACGCACCTATGCTAATTAGAATAAAAAATCCTAGAGTTAAAATCAAGGGTGGGCTCTCACTTACCCTATCGAAGAATTTCCCATTAAATTTATTTTTCATTTACACGCCTTTCTTAACAATAAAAGCCCCCTAATTTGAGGGCTTGAGTCTAATGAAATTTTACACCTCGTTTATCCAAAGTCAATAGATATTGACAAATATTTTTTAACAACTTCTAGCATTGAAATTTAAAGCTTATTTATAGGTGAATATAACTTTGTTTTTCGAAAAAACATCAGCCAATTCGCTTTTCTTTTCCTTTTTGTATCTTTGGATATCTATAGCCATTTTTCCCTTTATTTTTATAGGATATTGGAGATAGTCACCATCATCCATCACCTTGATAGGATTTATATTATCAAAGTCGATTTCACGCACTAACATATAGGTGTTGCCGATGACATTTATTCCATTTTTTGTAATTCCCCTGGCCCATCTTGAAGTAAATATATAAAACAATATGCATATAACCATGATTATTGAATTTCTAAGATCCGACTTCATCAAACGAGATACTATCATAAATAAAGCTCCAACAAATATAAGTATGCTTATATCCATCTTATTAATTCCAGGCCTTATTATAACCTTCTTACCTATGTATAAATTTACAAATCCAAGGGCTATCAAAATCCCCATAATTATATATACCATAAATTCCTCCTTAATCATCAAAGCTTTTTACTATTATATAATAAATCAGCCTAATAGGGTATAAAAATAGTGAAAATAAGTTATTTCAAAGGAGATAAAATGAGAAAGTTTAAAAGAATTCTTAGCTCTATTCTGCTAACTATAATAATACTTTTACCAAAATCAGTTCTTGCGGATGGCTTTAAATACATAAATTTAGATATAAATATAGATAAAAACGGCAAAGCTTCTGTTACAGAAGAGTGGCAAATAGACGAAAGAGACAATGATTATAGCGAAAGATACAAGAGAATCGAAAATCTTAAGAATATAAAAATCGAAAATTTCAAGGCAAGCCTTAACGGCGAAGAATTTAGCGAAAAAAATCCTTGGAATGTAGATGAAAACTTTGATCAAAAGACCTTTTACTATGGCAGAAACAATACTGATGATGCAGTTGAACTTTGCTGGGGGATTTCAGAGCGTGGCGAAAATAATACATATCAAATCTCCTATGACATAAATCCTCTAATCATAGGACTTAATGATAGCGATATGCTATTTTTCAAATTTGTAGGTTCAGACTTTGACCCCAAGCCAGAAAAGGTAGATCTAAAGATTAATTCTTACGAGCCTATAAGTAAAGATGTAAAGATGTGGGGATTTGGATTTGAGGGCGACATAAAGAATAATAATGGGTCTATCATAGCAAATTCTACTGGTGAAGTTAATAATGTAAATATTATGCTAAAATTCCCTAAAGGAACATTTAATACTACTTACACGGAAGATAAGTCCTTCACCGACTACGCCAACCAAGCTGTCGAAGGAAGTGACTGGGAAGATAATGAGGGTGTGGTTCAAAAAGATGAATTTGGACCAAAAGAATTTTTTCTTATCCTATTAGTGATTGGACTTCCTTTGGTAGTAATCATAGCAATAATTGCCTTGATAGCAAAAAAAAGTCCAACATATATAGCCAACTTAAATGAACTTCCAAAGAGAAAATCTCTCAAAGACTATAGATATGGTGAAATCCCTTATGACGGTAACTTGGAAGATTTGTATTTGATTGCCGTTAATGCCTTAGGCGGTTTAGTTGTCGACAATTTTATCAATGCCTTCTTCCTTAAATGGATAAATGACGGCGCTATTTCTTATTTTGAACGAGACAACGGTGGTATCTTAAAGAATACTATCAAAAAAGATAAAACTGGCGAAATAATCATAAAACACAGACCAGAAAATATGGGTCAAACAGAGCAAAAAGTATTTACTGTATTAGAAAATATAGGAAAAGAAAGCTCTGAAGGAAAGATTACAGAAAAATCTCTCAAGAAATATTTAAAAGAAAATAACAAAGACCTTGATAAATTATCAAAAGAATTGGCCGAAAATTCCAAAAAAGCCTTAGAAAAGGCTGGCTATATAGAAACTACCCGAGGAAAGAAACACGATAAAACAATTCTAACTGAAAAAGGTAAGGATTTGTACAAAAAATACATTGGCTTTAAAAATTACCTGACAAACTACGACGGCATAGATCCAAGAGATATAGATGATACAAAAATATTGGATACCTATATGATTTATGCAGGATTATTTGGAATCAGCAAAAAAGTTTATGATAACTTCAATAAAGTATATACAGGCTATAATTTCAACAATATCTACACCTATGCCTATTTGAACAATATCCACTCCTTTTCATCCTATGCTTCTGGCAACGGTGAGAGCTTTAGTGCTGCTGGAAGTGGTGGACCAACTTCCTTTGGCGGAGGAGCTGGAGGATTTGGTGGAGGGGGTGGCGGCGGCCGCTAATCTTCCACTTTCTGAAATTTTTATGATAACTTGCATTATATACGCTAAAAAATATTATATTATTAAGGCAAGCTTTTAAAAGAAAAGGATAATATATGAAAAAGTTATATTTTAAGGAAAAATTTTTCAAAATTACAGACCACTATCCCATCTTGGATGAAGACGGACGTGAAGCTTACTATCTAGACCAAGACTTTACATTTTTGGGTTATGAGTCTAAGGTTACCGACCTAAATGCAAAGACTATTTTACAAATTAGTAGGCAGCTTCTTACTTTCCTACCAAGGTATACTGTAAGTATGCACGATGGAACTAGTATGATTGTTCAGAAAAAATTCGAGTTTTTCAAACACCGTGTAGACGTAAGTCTAGATGATGATGCCCTTTACTTAGAAGGGGATATATTCCATTTGAATTTTACTGTTACAAACAAAAACGGACAAACTGTTGGAGCTGTTAACAAGAAGTTTTTTGCCCTAACTGACAATTACGAACTCATAGTTTATGACCAAGATTACATCGAAGAGCTAATAGGCCTTGTCATTTGCTTAAATAATATGATTGACTTAGAACAAGCTGCAAGTTCTGGCAGATAAGGAGGAGAAATGAACCAAGAAATTATAAAATATATCGAAGAATTGTGCAAGACCCCATCCCCTACAGGATATACAAAAAGAGCAGAAAAATACCTAATAGACGAATTTACAAAAATGGGATATGAACCCTACCAAACAAACAAGGGCAATGTCATAGTTCCCATAAATCCAGGTGATGAAAACGGCCTCTTACTATCAGCCCACGTAGATACCTTAGGACTTATGGTAAGGTCTATCAAGTCCAATGGTAGACTTAGGGTGACAAGTTTGGGCGGTTTCCCACTTTCTTATGTAGAACAAGAAAATGTCACAATCATCACAAGAGATGGCAAGGAATTTACTGGCGTTATGAGACTAAACAATCCAGCAGTCCACGGATCAAATGATCCAAGAGAAGCCAAACGTGATGACGAACACATGGAAGTAGTTATAGATGAGATTACAAATTCAGCCGAAGAAACAGAAGCTCTAGGCATCTCTGCTGGAGATTTCATAGCCCTTGACCCAAGATTTAGGGTAGACAACGGCTTTGTTAAATCTCGCCACCTAGATGATAAGGCAAGTGCAGGTGTGCTTATGGCATTGGCAAAAGCTATAAAGGAAGAAAATATCAGCCTAAGCCGCCCACTCTACATGGCCTTTACAATCTATGAAGAAGTAGGCCACGGTGCAGCAAGTGGACATCCTGCAGGAATTAAGGATATGGTAGCTGTTGATATGGGAGTAGTATATGATGACCTTAAGACAGATGAAACAAAAGTTTCAATTTGTGCCAAAGACTCCTCTGGCCCATATAACTTTGACTTAACAAACGAACTTATAGCTACAGCTAAGGAAGAATCCATCGACTATGCTATAGACATCTATCCTTTCTACGGATCTGATGCATCCGCAGCAGTAGCAAGCGCCAATGACTTCCGCCACGGACTAGTAGGTGCAGGAGTTGCAGCAAGCCACGGCTATGAGAGAACACACGAAAATGGCCTAGGTGGACTTTATAAACTCTTAAAGGCATTTATAAGCAAATAAATCTTTTATAAATTATTGCTATTTGCTTAGATGTTTGGTATATTTATCATAGCAGAAAGGGAGTAGCCCAATTATTTAATCGTCAGAACGAATTTATTTCCGGTTAAATAAACCCTAAAAAGGTGGCAAGACTTTTGGCAAATCCGCCAAAAGTCTTTTTTATTTCCATTTTGCAAATATTTTTATAGGAGGAAATATGGACTACCAAGGTTCTAAAAAGGATTTATTAGAAAAAATTGGCGTCGATCCAAAAACTGGACTAAACTCTAGCGAAGCAAAAACTCGTCTAGAAAAATATGGTCCAAACAGTATTGAATCATCAAACAAAAAATCTATGCTTCAAAAAATCCTAGACCAAATCATAGATCCCATGGTAATTTTACTTATAGTTGCATCAATCATCTCTGCTTTTACAGGAGATAAGATTGAAGCTATTATTATCATTGCAATTGTCGTTGTCAATGCTATTATGAGTATTTACCAAGAAGGTCAGGCTGAAGATAGTGTGGCAGCCCTTCAAAAGATGTCAAGCCCCGAGGCGACCGTCCTTCGTGATGGCAAACGTGGCAAGGTAAAGGCAGAAGAGCTTGTGCCTGGAGATATTGTAATCCTTGAAACAGGAGATATAATCCCAGCTGATATCAGACTACTTGATTCTAGAAACTTAAAAATCGACGAATCATCTCTTACTGGTGAATCAGTTGCAGTAGAAAAGGATGCCGAAGAAGAATACAACGAGGAAGTTGGTATAGGAGATCGTAAGAACTCTGCCTACTCATCTTCAATTGTAACTTATGGTCACGGTGAAGGTGTCGTAACAAGCACCGGAAGTGAATCAGAAATAGGAAAGATTGCAACAAGTCTAGACTCAGTGGGAGAAAAGCAAACACCACTGCAAAAACAGCTAAATGAACTTTCTAAAAAGCTTGCTATTCTTGTAATCGTAGTTTGTGCCCTAGTATTTGTTGTTGGTTACTTTAGAAGTAATATGACA
This sequence comes from Anaerococcus urinomassiliensis, assembly GCF_900128425.1. Classification (NCBI taxonomy): domain Bacteria; kingdom Bacillati; phylum Bacillota; class Tissierellia; order Tissierellales; family Peptoniphilaceae; genus Anaerococcus; species Anaerococcus urinomassiliensis. The sequence continues at coordinate 71,081 of NZ_LT635781.1, read as the reverse complement.
TTGCTAGAAAACTTCATGGTTGCCGTGTCTCTTGCAGTAGCAGCTATACCAGAAGGACTTACAGCAGTTGTAACAATTGTTCTATCAATTGGTATGAACCGCATGGTTGAGAAAAAGGCCATTGTAAAAAACCTTGTTTCTGTAGAGACACTTGGTTCTACAACAGCAATTTGTTCAGATAAAACTGGTACTTTAACCCAAAATGAGATGACCATCACCAAGGTCTTCACAGATTTTAAAGAATTTGATGTAGATGGCTCTGGTTATGCTCCAGAAGGTAAGATTTCCCACGAGGGTGAGGTTATAGATAGCCACGATCAAATCGAACTATTAATGACAATAGCATCCCTATCAAACGATGCAAATCTAATAGAAAGATCTGGAACTTATGAAATCACAGGCGACCCAACAGAAGGCGCTATGCTTACCCTTTCAGAAAAATGGGGCATAGTTCAAGAAGACTTAAACGAAGCACATCCAAGAATTGACGAAATACCATTTGATTCCGATAGAAAGATGATGACAACCTTCCATAAAATAGAAGACAGCTTCTATGCCATGACCAAGGGTGCACCAGATATCATCATCAAAAACTCTAGCAAGATCATGATTGATGGCAAGCTAGAAGACTTTACAGAAGATAAGAAAAACAAGGTTCTAGAAGAAAACACCAAACTTGCTAAACAAGCTCTACGTGTTATGGCCTATGCCTTCAAACCATATGAAACTTTGGAAGATGAGGAACTTACAACAGAAAATATCGAACGCGAGATGGTTTTTGTTGGTCTAACAGGAATGATTGACCCACCAAGACCAGAAGCAAAGGCAGCCGTAGAAGAATGTCACAAATCTGGCATCGATGTAATAATGATTACAGGCGACTACTTTGAGACAGCTCTTGCTATAGCAAAAGACCTTGGCATAGCTGAAAGAGAAGACCAAGCTATGCAAGGAAGCGATCTAAATGGCAAGTCTGAAGAAGAAATCAGAGAAATTGTAAAAACAAAACGTATTTTTGCAAGAGTATCACCACAAAATAAGGTCCAACTTGTAAATGCCCTCCAAGCCAATGGCAACATAGTAGCCATGACAGGGGATGGAGTAAACGATGCACCAGCTATCAAAAATGCTGACATCGGTGTATCTATGGGTATTACAGGAACAGACGTTGCAAAAGATACTGCAGATATGATCCTAGTTGACGATAACTTCGCCACAATAGTAAACGCAGTAGAAGAAGGAAGAGTAATATTCTCAAACATCAAAAAGTTTGTATCATTCCTTCTATCATGTAACATCGCCGAAGTATTGATAGTATTCTTATCAATCCTATTTGGACTTCCAAGCCCACTTACACCAATCCAACTACTATGGCTAAACCTTGTAACAGACGCATTTCCAGCCCTAGCTCTTGGTGTAGAACCAGCAGAAGCAGACATTATGGAACGTCCTCCACGTGATCCACACCAAGGTATCTTATCTGGTGAAACAGGCCGTGGTGTAATCTTCCAATCAATAGCAATTACAATTGCAGTCCTAGCTTCATATGTCATAGGACTTAAATACATCTTCCCAGGAAATATCGAAGGAGCCCACACAATGGTATTTGCAACACTTATCACAAGTGAGCTACTAAGAGTATTTTCTGTAAGAAGTGAAAAATACACCCTAAGAGAACTAGGATGGTTCTCAAACAAGAACCTAGTAAAAGCAAACCTATTATCATTTGCCCTACTACTAGTAGTAATGTACATCCCAGTACTAAGAAACCTATTTGAGCTAGAATTTATAAGCTGGCAATGGTGGGTAATTTTATTACTAGCCCTACTACCACTTGTAATTGGTGAGATTAGAAAAAGAATTAGAAAATAATCATAAAGAAAAACCTAAGCTAAGACTTAAGTAGACATGATAGTCTCTTAATAAGCTTAGGTTTTTTATTAACTTTGAGATTTAGTTGCTTTTTAAATTGTCACGTTTATTTATATCTGATAATTTATAAAATTAAACACTCTATTAATCCCCAACAAATCCATAACTTATAAATATTCTTTCTAACTTATCACTTGATTCTGGTATATCAGGCGTATGTAACTTGCCATCCTTTAATATTAGCAAGGATGGAACATATATAATATCATATTCATCTCTAAAAGTCTTAATATCTTTCCTATTTTCAGTATCAGTAGAATCCAAATATAATATATCTAAGTTATCTTTTTCTGCTAACTCAGATAGCATATTAACAAAATCCCTGCAAGCTGGACAAGATTCTCTGCCTATATATAAAATAAAATCATCACCTTCTTCCATTAAGTTAGTAACTTGATTCATACTTACCGACTTAAATTTTTTTGTCGACTTTTTATATGGACTATTATCTAATACATTTGTATATAAAATTAGACCTAGAAAAGTAAAAATAGCTATTATGCTAATAATTACAGATTTTTTATTCTTCATGTAAAGCTCCATTTTTTATTTCGATATTTCTATCACATCTTTTAGCAATCTCTAAATCATGTGTTACTATTAGGCAGGTGATTTTCAATTCTTTATTAGCGGCAATTATCAAGTCTATCATTTCTTTACTTGTGTTTACGTCTAAATTCCCAGTTGGCTCATCAAGTAACAATATTTTTGATCCCATACTTAAAGCTCTAGCTAGGGAAATCCTTTGTTGTTCACCACCTGATAAGTTATAAATTTCACTATCTTTTTTAGAAGCTAATCCTACCCAATCCAAATACTTTAATGCAATTTCTTGTCTTTCTTTTTTATCTACACCTCTAAAGCCCAATGGCATCTCAATATTTTCTAATACACTTAATTCTTCTATTAAGTTAAATGATTGAAATACATTGGCAATATACTTAGAACGCAATTCAAATACTTTTTTCTTGCTTAACTTCTTAATATCTTGATCCAAGAAAATATAAGTTCCATCAAAGTCTATATCTAATAAAGAAAGAATAGTTAAAAGGGTGGTTTTACCCGAACCTGATTTTCCAACTACAGATACTAAGTCCCCTTGATCTATATTAAGGTCTATACCATTAAGTATTTGCAAATGATTTTCACCATCTTTTACACACTTGCTTACATTTCTTAATGTTATCATACTCATTTTCTAAACACCTCTAATTTCAAATTTTTTGTACTTATCATTGCTATCAAAACACTCATAATCATTGAAATCATAAGTAATGTTAAAAAAGATTTTACAGAAAAACTTATTAGGTAATAAGCAGAGGAAACTTTCGGTTCTATGAAAATTGATATAAGCACAGATATGAATACGGCAAATATAGTTACTATTAATATCTCAAAAAATATATTAATTATAAGTCTTAAGGGTCTTGCTCCAAATAGATATTCTATTCTTAACTCTTTTTCTCTTTTTTCTATAAAAAGCAACATGACTCCACAAGTTCCTAAAAAAACTACTATTAAGCATATATATGAAATCCATCCAAATAACCTTACAAAATCAGCTTGACTATCACTTCCTTTTTCAAACGATGATTTTAAATTCTTTGCAAATAACTTTTTATTTGAACTATCAGATAATTTATTTATTATATAGTCATTATCCTTGCTTGTCGTAGCTAAAACAGTCTGGACATATTGTATACCTAGGTCTTTATTATTAAGAATATAGATTGAGTTATTGGGATCAATATCATTGTCTTCCATAGTAGATGTTGGAATTATATCAATATCTTTTATTTGTTTAGCCTTAAATTCATTTCCATTTATTTCTATAATATCTCCATTTATTTTATATTTATCATCTAAAAAAACCATATTACTATTCATTTTTTTATAGACTTCATTACTCATATACACTGTATCTTCCTTAGGATTAAATTTAAGGAATTGCTTGAAAAATTTAGGATTTGCATATACTAATTTAAGTGTGTCTACATTATTATCTACAATATAATCTATGTAAGAACTTTTCCCATATATAAAGTCATTATCATTTAAATCAAGAATAGATTCGTTTAGATTAAAATCACTTAAAAACCCAGTATCATCTGTTATAAATAATACATTTTCATCCTCTAACTTATTATAAATATTATGCCTTTTACTATATGCAGCTTGCTCATCAATACCAATTATAATCATAGTAAAGCAAATCATAAGTTCAATTAATAGAAAGATGTAAAATTTTTTATTATTCTTTATGTGTCTAAGAATATTGAATACATCGTACATTTTAATTAAGCCTCAACAAAATATTTAAATCATTCCTATCCATTCTTTTAGCTAAAAAATAAGTCAAAAAATATGAAAACAAGAAAGAACCCAGCAAAATTCTAAGATACACCTCTAAGCTTAACTTAAAGTAGAAGAATCCAGGAACATATGGCAGAATAATAAAGTAAAGCAATAAACCTAAGTGATATGATACTAGAGTTACAAATGTCATATCTATAGCCATCGCTTTAGAAAAGTAATCAATATTTTCACCAAATACCTTTTGAATAATTTGATTTCTAATTTCCTTTTCAATATTAGTCCTTATAATCAAATATATATTAATAAGTGAAATCAGTATAAAAATGGTAGATATGACTATTATAAATAATTTAAACTGTTTGTATATTAAAATAGTTTGTGTATAATAATCAAAAGAACTTTTTACTTTATCAACATGATTTTTTAGTTTCTCCTTTGTTAAAACTTTAACCGAACTTGGATATGTATTTGTTTTTATATTTAGACTTTGGCTTGATATTAATAAAGACTTTTTATACTCTACATTGTCAATTATTCTCTCTACGCGATAATTTGTATCATCAATTTCCAAATGATCTTTCTCTTTAATAGATAAGCTTCTTGCTAATTCATTTCCAACAAAAACAACATTTGAACTCATCAATTTATTAATCTCATCGTTTGTTAAAATAGAGCCTTTATAATAATCGTTAACATTTTTACTTAGTCCAACTGTATTTACTAACACTTTCTCATTGTTTACTTCTATCTCTTTGTTCCCTGAAAGAATAACGGAAGATTGAGAGTTATAATATGCATCAATATCTTTGAGGTTATCTAATTCATAAATATAATATTCATCATTTCTTAAACATTTATATGTATCAATATATCTATTCACCATATAAAGTTTACTCAAAAACATAGTTACAAAGTACATACCTACAGCAATAGATAAAATTGTTAGAATGAGTCTAGTCCCATTATTTAATCTTTCCTTAAATCTTATCAATAGGGAATAAGAGAAATTCATTTACTCTTAACCTCCCATAATCTACCTTCATTCGGCATTAATATTAAAATTTTAGACCCATTGCCTTTTAAAATTGCTTCTATATCTGAATTATCAAAACTAGCGATAGTATCTACATATTTAAAATTCTTATCATACCTATCAATGGTTGATCTTTTAGATGTATATACATAATAAAAATCATCATCCACCATAAAATCTCCAGAAATACTTCCTTCAATTAAAGAACCTTCCTTATTTAATTCATCATCTTTAAGTTCATATACATAAGAATCCCCTGAGTGAAAACCTTCTTCTGTTGAATTTCTATAATATTCTAATGAATTGATAAAATATATTCTATCTTTAAATACACTGGAAAATCCTACAAAGGGATTTTTAAGTTTTTGAGCATCTCCAGTTTTTGTATCTACATTTACAATTTTAGCATCTCCTGCATCTGGAGTATTCAAAGTAACATATAATATTCCTAGATTATAAGATAAGTCAACATAATGTGAGTTTGAATCTTTGTTAGATAGAGAATACACATTTGTGAGTTCATTATTATTTGTATTTATAGTAGCTATTTGAGAACTTGCACTATCGATAACAAATAATTGCTTACCAAGTTCATCAAATGTCATCAAAGATGGAGAAGCTATTTTTTCACTAGATATTTCATCAACTTTTTTTAAGTTTTCATCAAATACCTTTATGCTGGAATCATCAGAATCAGATATGTAAACCTTATTATTTATAAGCTCTATACCACTAGGAGTCCCAATTCCTAAAGATTTAAGATCAATATCATTTACTGTGTAATCCTCATTTATAATTTTCTTATGACTGTATATTTCTTGATCTGCATCATAATCTTCATCAGCTTTATTATTTGAACAAGAGACTAAAATTATCCCTAGAATAAACAATATTATATACTTTTTTTTATTAATTTTCATAAAAGCTCCTCTAAGTTAATGAATAAACTAATTAGGCTTGGATTAAATTAATGATTTTATATAGTTCTAGTTAAATCAGCAACCACAATCAATGGCTTTTCTTACTGTTTTATAATCCCAATACGTTGTATTATCAGACTTTACGCATTTTCTCTTATTATATTGATATTGCACCAACGCTGTTGAATCCCAAATACCACAATGTTCATTATAGCATTTTGGATTTGTAGTACTGTAAATATAATAAGTACCACAACCAGCAGCATTAGAGATATTATAAGCTCCAATTACTGACATAATTGAAAAAGCAACAACTAATAATTTTTTTGTTAAATTCATTATATTAGCCTCCAAAATCCAAGCCATAATTAATTCATAAAGGCAAATGTTTACCCAGTAAAATTATATCAACCACCAAGAATTTTACAACTATATTTAATATAATTCCACCCCAATAAAAAATATAAATAATTTCTATTATAAATAATATGTGCACTAAATAAGTAGTATATTTTTCGGATAAAAACTAGTAGAAATAAAGCTACTGCTGTTTAGTATCTCATCAGCTTAATTAGCAAAAGTATAAAAAAAATCTAAACTAATAAATTAATGTGACTTCTAAAGTTAGGCCTATGAATTCAAATTTAAGTGGGTATGGTAAAACTAATCAGAAAGCTTCTATATTAATTTTTTTATAATTTGACATATATTCTAAATCTTAATATCAAAAATATATACTATTTGTAAATGCCATCCAAGCTAATGTCAACATAGTAGCCATGACAGGAGATGGAGTAAACGATGCACCAGCTATCAAAAACGCTGACATTGGTATTTCAATGGGTATCACAGGAACTGACGTTGCAAAAGATACCGCGGACATGATCCTAGTTGACGATAACTTTGCTACAATAGTAAATGCAGTTGAAGAAGGAAGAGTAATATTTTCAAACATCAAAAAGTTTGTATCATTCCTCCTATCATGTAATATCGCCGAAGTATTGATAGTATTCTTATCAATACTATTTGGACTTCCAAGCCCACTTACACCAATCCAATTGCTATGGCTAAACCTTGTAACAGACGCATTCCCAGCCCTAGCACTTGGTGTAGAACCAGCAGAAGCAGACATCATGGAACGCGAACCGCGTGATCCTCACCAAGGTATCTTATCCGGTGAAACAGGACGAGGTGTAATACTCCAATCAATAGCAATAACAATTTCAGTCCTTGCTTCTTATATCATAGGACTTAAATACATCTTCCCAGGAAATATCGAAGGAGCCCACACAATGGTATTTGCAACACTTATCACAAGTGAGCTACTAAGAGCATTTTCTGTAAGAAGTGAAAAATACACCCTAAGAGAACTAGGATGGTTCTCAAACAAGAACCTAGTAAAAGCAAACCTATTATCCTTTGCCCTACTATTATTAGTAATGTACATCCCAGTACTAAGAAACCTATTTGAGCTAGAATTTATAAGCTGGCAATGGTGGATAATCTTATTACTATCATTATTACCACTATTAATAGGTGAAATTAGAAAAAGAATAAGAAGATAGAAAACAAAACTATCATTAAAACTGACCAATTTAGATCTTTAATAATCTAAAGAGGTCAGTTTTTTTATCAAATAAGAACTTGTTAATTAATTATTAAAATATTATAATACCAGTGGAGATGGTATTTCTAGTGAAAACTATACTCTTTTACACCATTATATTTTACAAATGAGCTTATATAGCTAATGAGACTCAACATATTTATTAGTTACTTAGTCAAGGCCATTGATTTTTATTGTTAAAAAATAAATTATTAGTGTGCCTCTTTTTTTAGGGGAGATTATGGAAATAGAAATGTTACAAGCTAAGATACACAGAGCAACAGTAACTGAAGCCAATCTTAACTATGTTGGATCAATCACTGTTGATGAAGTATTGCTTGAAAAATCTGGTATAAGAGAATACCAAAAAGTACAGGTTGTCGATATTAATAACGGTGCAAGGCTAGAAACCTACACCATAGCAGGAGAAAGAAATTCTGGTGTCATCTGCCTAAATGGTGCCGCTGCAAGACTAGCTTCTGCTGGTGATAAGGTGATAATTATGGCCTACGCCAATTATAGTGAAAATGAATTAGAAAAGTATAGTCCTAAAGTTGTATTCGTTGATGATAAAAACAAGGTGGAAAAAGTATCCACTTACGAAAAATACGGGACTTTGTCATAAATAATATATAATTTAGTGGTGTATGAGGCTATCTCTAATATATTTTAGAGGAGAATTATATGAAAATTGTCAAAAGTATTGACGAATTAAGAGAAGATTTGAAAATATACAAATTGGAGGACAAAAGCATAGGCCTTGTTCCTACCATGGGATATTTGCATGAGGGACATGCTAGTCTTATTAGAAGGGCACGTGAGGAAAACGACATTGTAGTTGTATCAGACTTTGTAAATCCTATCCAATTTGGACCTAAGGAAGACCTCAATACTTATCCTAGAGACTTAGAAGCTGATAGTAAATTATGCGAAGAAATTGGTGTAGACTTTATATTCGCACCAGAAGCTAGCGAGATGTATCACGATAGAAAAACTTTCGTGGATATAGAAGAAATGTCTGATAACTTATGCGGAGCAAAAAGACCAGGACATTTTAGAGGAGTTTGCACAGTTTGTACAAAATTATTCAATATCACTGGTGCTAATAGAGCCTACTTTGGTCAAAAAGATGCCCAACAAGTAGCTATTATCAAAAAAGTTGTAGAAGATTTAAATATTCCTATTGAAATTATCGCTTGTCCTATTGTAAGAGAAGATGATGGCCTTGCCCTATCTTCTAGAAACACTTATCTATCCAAAGAAGAAAGAAAGGCTGCTCTTTGCCTATCAAAGGCAATCTTTAAGGGAGAAGAGTTATCCAAAGCTGGTTCTAGCCTCGATGAAGTTTTAGGCAAAATGAAAGAAATTATATCTGCTGAAAATCTTGCCAAAATCGACTATATAAGTGCAGTAGACTTAGCAACTATGAAAGATGCAAAAGACTTCGATGGGGATAGACTTATCGCTATAGCAGTATATATTGGCAAGACTAGACTAATAGATAACTTCATCTATAGAGACTAGTATAGAAGAACTACCTGGGATTTCCCAAGAAAAAATTTTGGACCTTTCATAATAGTCCTTTACTTAAAAGCATATTTATTGCCCTAAACTTGGGCTATTTATCAGCTTTAATAGCTGAAAGAACTAAATTTATTTACTATAAAAGGAGTTATGGTTTATAAGCATAGCTCCTTTATTTTTTGCTTTATTTAGAAGTATCTCTAAAGATCAAAAAAGCCAAAATCATTTCCACAAGGCCAAAAATTATAAGAAGTCCAGGCCAAAAGCCTATTTTCCCTTCATATGAAATATAATGAATTCCTTGAAATAAAAATAATATTCCCAGCAATAAATTTATTATTACTTGTAAATTCTTTTTCTTCTTTAAAAGCCCTTATTAAATTAAAGTTTTCATAAAGATTTTTTCAAATTTTTCCGTGTCTATATCTGTCACAAAATTTACATTTTTATTAGCCTTGGATATAGCTCTCATGTCAGCTACGGTCATGCCCCTTGTAAATTCTCCTCTTGTTTCCACGTCCATATGGACCATGGTACTTTCAAAGATTTCTGGATTAGTATGATACATTACTGCAAGGGTATCGTGCATATAGGTTGTATAATTTTCTTCAGCTCCGGTTTTTGCTATGCGGCGATCCATTATATCTGCAAGAATTTGATTGATTTTCTTGCCAGATTTCTTAAATTCATCATGCATGGCAAGGTTGTAATAAGTTTTTGTTGTCACATTAAGGCCTACCATATTAACCCTAATCCCAGATTCAAAAACTATTTTGGCAGCTTCTGGGTCTGCATAAATATTAAATTCTGCTACAGCTGTAGTGTTTCCTCGTCCAACGACTCCACCCATTATTGTAATTTCTGAGATTTTTTCCTTTAACTCTGGATGGGCTAGGATAAGGGCGCCTATATTTGTAAGTGGTCCAACCGCTATAATTAGAACCTGATCATTTGCCCTTAATACATCTGCCATAGCATCTATGGCTGGCTTATCTGACAAATCTGCTAGGTCACCTTCATCAAAAAGATAGCCTGATAGTCCATCTACCCCATGGAATCCTTCTGCTAGGATTTGTGGGCCAAATAAGGGCTTAGCAAGTCCCCTGTGTATTGGCACATTCCAATCCATGGCTTTCACAAGGCCACGAAGATTTCTTGTAGTATTTTCTACTTTCACATTGCCTGCTACAGATGAGACCATCTTTACATCAAAAATCTCACTTTCGTGCAAAAAACTTAGGGCAAAGGCATCATCTATGCCTGGATCTGTGTCAAAAATTATTTTTTTCATCATAACTCCATATTATTTTCTTTTATATATTCTTCTACTTCTTTTAGGCTAGGAATAGAATTGGCTGCCCCACTCTTGGAGCAAGCAAGGCCAGCTGCAAGGCTTGCTAGATTTAGTGACTTTTCAAGGTCTGCTCCCTTTGAGATACTTGCAAGAAAATATCCTAAGAAAGTATCACCAGCTCCTGTAGTATCAATTGTCTTGGTCTTAAAGCTAGAAAATTTAATCTCTGTATCCTTTGAGGAATATATACCACCATCTTTGCCAAGGGTTAAAAGAAGATTTAAATCTTTATAGTTCTTTCTAAAATAATTTATTATTTGATCCAGATTTTCGCATCCGCTTAGCTCATATGCCTCGGTTTCATTTAGGATAAGAGTGTCAATTTTGTTAAAATCAATAGTTTTTATTGTTTGATCGACTGGCGAAGGATTTAAAAAAATTTTCATTTTTCTTTTGCTAGCTACATCTACAATGTATTGCAAGTTAGATATCTCATTTTGCAAAAGTAGAAAATCATCTTCCTCAAATTCAGCCAATACTTGGTCAATATAGGACTTATCAATCTTTTTATTAGCCCCTGCTTCTACGATGATAGAGTTGTTGGCGTTTTTATCTACTTGGATTATGGCATGGCCGGATTTTCCAGAAACTTTTTCAACTAAAAATTTAACCTTATTTTCCACCATATAATCTAGTAGTATATCTCCATCATCTTCTCCTACATAACCCGCATGAATAAGGTCTGCACCAGCTCCCTTAAGAGCTATGGATTGGTTTAGTCCCTTGCCACCCATTCCTTCATTATAAGATATGGCAGATATAGTCTCACTTTCATTTACTATGTGATCTAGTGAATAAACTTTATCAATATTTAGTGATCCAAAGTTTAAAATTTGCGCCATATATTCCTCCTTACAAGGCAAACACCACACCCAGAATAGCAGAAATTGCAATAATTACAAGTGGGTGAATTTTCTTAAATTTTATCAAAGCAAATAAAAATACTGCAAATAAGGCTATAGGAATAGGTCTTAATAAGTCGATAATATTTCCACTTGCCCTAAACAAATCTACATCAAAAAGTGTTATGACCATTACAGAGCTCATAGCTCCAAGGATAAGGCCAGCTGTGGCAGGTCTGATAGTTGTAAACATATTTTCTATAGTTTGTGAGTTTTTAAACTTTGCCATCATTCTAGATATGATAAGGACTATGATAATAGGCCCAGTTATAAGCGATATGGTTGCGAGTATAGCACCAGGGAATCCATATGACTTAAATCCAGCAAAGGTTGCAATATTTATTCCTATAGCTCCTGGAGTTGACTCAGAGACAGCTATCATATCAAGTAGGTCTGCTTCGCTAAACCATCCGTAATTCCTAGCCATATCCTGAAGGAAAGGAATAGTTGCCATACCTCCACCTACAGCAAATAGTCCAGCCTTGAAAAATTCCCAAATCAACCTAAGCATATTTCTTACCTCCTCTATTTCCAAGCAAAATCCCAAAAACCCCAACAGCAATTACAATTACAACAGGCGAAATAGATAAAAATGCAATAGCTGCAAAGGTTAGCAAAAATATTACGAACTTTAGAGGTGTATTGGCATTTGACTTTATCATCTTAAGCACCGAATAAAAAACAAGAGCCGAAACTCCAACTCTAATTCCAGCAAAGGCGTGCTGAATAAAAGAAAGATGAGAAAAGTTCTTCAAAAAGTTGGCAATAATCAAAATAATAATTATAGACGGCGTAATAAAGCCAAGGCTTGCAACAATCCCTCCCAAGTTTCCAGCCTGGGAATAACCACAGAAAGTTGCAGTATTTACCGCAATAATCCCTGGTGTAGACTGGCCTATGGCATAGTAGTCCAAAATCTCATCGTGAGTTGCCCACTTTTTATTATCGACAACCTCACGCTCTAAAAGCGGCAACATAGCATAACCCCCACCAAAAGTAAATAATCCTATCTTGGCAAAGGTTATATATAATTCTCCTAAAATATTCATAGTAAACTCCTTATATATTAACAGTATATCACATATTTTTTTCCTTATTTACTCATCAATTGTATAGTGATAATAGAAAGCATAAAAACAGGAGATAAAATGATAATACTTGATGAAAATCTTAAGCTAGATGACAAAGATACGCTAACGCATATAAGATATCCTTTTAGCCTGGATAGGGACTATAAGGCTATTAAGATTAATTTAGACTATGACCCAAGCGACGTTCCAAAAGAATACGGCAAGCAAAGTCTTAAAGAATGTGTCGATAAATATATGCCAGAAGAAGATTACAGCCAAGAAGAACGAGATGATATCCTAAATAGTAAGATAGCAAATCTTCTTACGACCTCACTTTTGTACGAAGGGAAATTTGTAGGAGCCTACCACAACAAGAATAACCACCAAGAAATCATTGTTTCAAAGGAAAAGTCCTCTCCTGGTTACAAGAAATTGGATGTTAAGAAAGGCAACTACGAATTTGTCCTAAGTATGCACAGCTCAAATTCAAAAATTAATGCACATTTTTCATTGGAGGCCATAGATGACTAAGCTAACTTATAGACCAATAGAACTTCACACCCACACTATAAATTCTGATGCCAAGTTCTCACCAAGAGAGCTACTAGAAGCTGCCAAAGACTTTGGTTATGATGCTATTTTTGTGACAGACCACAACACAAATGCAGCTCTAGAAGAAATCTATGAAACAAAGCTTGATGAGGAAATCTTACCAGCCTTTAGGGGCAGTGAATGGACAACTTTCTATGGACATATGGTAATCCTTGGTAACGAAGAAATGGGAGATTATACCAAGGCAAGAATCGACAATATTTCAGAGTGCATAGATGAGATTAGGGCAGATGATAATAATATAGTAATCGGCATAGCCCACCCTTTTGATATAGGCAATCCTTTCTGTACAGGTTGCCATTGGGAATTTGAAGTTGATGACTGGTCCAAGTTTAACTATCTAGAACTTGCCAATAGTGGCAATCCACAAGATAGTATCGCCAACGAAAAATCCTACAAAAAATGGATCGACTTGATTGGCCAAGGATACAGACTTGCAGCCCTAGCCGGTCGTGATTGGCACAGCCTTTCTTCCAAAGACAAAAACTTTGCTATCAATATGCTAGGATTTGATAGCGATCTTTGTGAGGAAAATGCCCTAGCTGCCATTAGAAAACTTAACACCTATATTACTTATGGACCTATAATGGATCTAGATCTTGAAAATATGAACTTAGGCGATGAAATCAGTGAAAATGACCATGTCAAAGGCTCTGTAAAACTTGATAAGCCGAAGTTTAAAAACTACGAAAACTTCAAAATCGACCCAAAAAGATTTGTAATTTACAACAACGAAGAAATAATGTTTGACAGTCAAATATCTTACCAAGAATCAATCAACTTTGATATTAAGGGAAAACCTGGGTATATTAGATTTGAAGTGATAGGAGATTTGAAGGAAAAACATGACTACCATTTAGTGGTAACTTCTCCTATTTTTGTAAGATAATATATGTGACACCAGCAGTGTCACTTTTTTATTAGGAGGATAAATGAAATTACTTTTTGACTGCGACGGCACAATACTTGATTCCATGCACATATGGAGCGAGCCAATTAATGGGATTTTTGAAAAATACGGCTTTAGCTTTGAAGGACTTGATAAGGAAGAAAAGGGAAAAATTGAAGCACTTCCAATGGGTGGCATGATAGATTATATAGCTGAAAATATTGCCAAAGATATGAGCAGAGCGGAAGTTAGCAAGTACTTTGAAGATGTAATCGAAGATGGCTACAAAAATCACCTAATGCCAAAAAAAGGCGCCTTGGAAATATTAACAAAACTCAAAGAGGCAGGTTATGAAATGGCTATAGCTTCATCAACAGATTCAATCTATCTCAAACTTGCCTTTGAAAGACTAGGAATTAGCGACTACTTCAGTTTTCTTAACACACCAGATTTGACAGACCTAAACAAGGCAGAAGACGCTTATTGGCAAAACGCTATAGACAAATTTGCTGTGCCAGCCGATCAAATCATCCTCTTTGATGATGCCCTCTATGCCATAAATGCAGCAAAAAAACTTGGCATCAAGACCTGTGGGCTAAAAGATTTCCCTTACAACGAGAGAGAATGGGAATATATAATAGAAAGCGCAGACCAAGTCCTAGATACAATTGCTGATATAGATATTGACAAATTGGAAGATTAATTATGTTTTCTTATAATGATTTGATTTGGAATACCCACGGAAATAGTAACTACAGGTTTAGCCTATTTGTATTTTATGTTTTACAAATAATAGTATGGTGGAGACTTTTTGAAAAAGCTGGAGAAGAAGGCTGGAAATCTATAATACCAGTCTACAATGTATGGGTAGCCTATAACATTGCCAATCCAGGCAGTTCAAATAACATACTTTGGTTTATAGGATCCTTCATTCCCCATATCCAAGTATTAGTCTTTATCTTTATGGGCTATAAATTCGCATCAAAGTTTACAGATAATATAATTATAAGAATTTTATACATGATATTCCCATTTTTGACTGGCTTCCTACTAGCATTTTCAGATCAATTCCAGTATTCACCAAATGACCAATAAATAATAAAAAGACCCCGAGAGTGTACTGACCCCCAAAAGTTGGACTTAAAAACCAACTTAAGGAGGTCAGTTTTTTAATGACAAAATACAGCACAGAATTTAAGATGAAATTAGTAAAAGAATATCTTGAAGGAAAAATAGGATACAGAGAATTAGCAAAAAAATACAATATCCCAGACAAGCATACTATTAGAACGTGGGTTAATGCTTACCAATCCCAAGGTTATGATGGACTAAAAGTATCAAGAAAGAATAATAGTTACACTTTAGAATTTAAACTAAATGTAGTAAACTTGTATTTAACAGGAGAAATGTCCTATCAAAGCCTATCAAACAATCTTAAAATCAATAATCCATCAATAATCGCTCGATGGGTCAATGAATATAGAAAAGAAGGAATTGAAGGACTTAGACCCAAGAAGAGAGGAAGACCTTCAAAAATGGCAAAAACACCAGAGAAATCAAAAGATATAAAATTAGAATCAACATCACAATTAACCAACGAAGAAGATAATTCATTAAATAAAGCACAACTAAAAGAAAAAATAAAGAAGTTAGAAGAAAAAAACTATTGGCTTCAACTAGAAAATGATGCAATAAAAAAAAAGATAGAATTGTCTCAAATGACAGATGCAGAAATAAGACAATTGCTAAAACAATCGAAGTCTTAAGAAGTAAATACAAACTTAAAGATTTGCTAATCTACTTTAACCTTCCAAAATCGACCTACATGTATTGGCAAAAAAGGCTAGAGCTGCCAAGCAAAGACAAAGAAATTGAATCAAAAATATTAAAAATCAGAAAAGACAATCCAAACTATGGCTACAGAAGGATAACAGCAATATTAAAAAGATCAGGACTAACAATAAACAAAAAGAAAGTACAAAGGTTAGTTCAAAAATTAAAAATACAAGTAAAGAACTTTTCAAGGAAAACAAGAAAATACTCATCATACAAGGGAACTGTTGGTAAAGTAGCAGACAATAAGATAAAAAGAAACTTCAAAGTAGAAAAACCATATACCCAAATAACGACAGATACAACAGAATTTAAGTATTTAGAAAAAGATAAATCAGGAAACTATCAAATAAAGAAACTCTATCTAAATCCATACCTAGATATGTACAACAGTGAAATACTAAGCTATGAAATATCAAAGAAACCAACACTAGAACCAATTCTAAAAGCCTTAGATAGAGCAATAAAAATAACTAACAAAAGCAAGGAAGAAAGAATATTTCACTCAGATCAAGGCTGGGCATATCAAGTAAAGCAGTACACATCAAAACTAGAATCCAATGGCATAATCCAATCTATGTCCAGAAAAGGAAACTGCTTGGACAACTCACCAATGGAAAACTTCTTTGGAATACTAAAACAAGAAATATATTATGGAAGAAAATTCTACTCATATGAACACTTAAAACAAACAATTGAAGATTTTATAAAATATTACAACGAAGAAAGAATAAAAGAAAAATTAGGATATTTAAGTCCGGTGGAATATAGAGAAAAGAATGTAGCATAAAAAACTTCCACCCCTAGGGGTGGAAAGTAATAAGCTAATACCAGAACTAGTAAACTACAAGTTCTGGTATTAGGTCCAACTTTATGGGGTCACCTTAGAGTTAGAATAAACCAACTTTTGGGGTCTTTTTTCTACTTTATGATTTAATATCATCTTATCTATGCGAATCCATACACAATTGTGGATCAGGACTTTTATTTAGATAGAATTTTAATCAAAAACCATACAAAATGTATTTTTGTAGGATAAGTAGAGGAAATCTAGGGGAATTACTTTACCTTAGTTCTTTCCATTTCTAGTAGATGATTAATTATCATCCTCTTCTTTTTTCTTTTTGCTAGCTAGGAATGCTGTTGCTGCCATTGCTAGTGTAGCTAGTGTATTAGCTTCTCCTGCTATACCAGTTTTGACATTCTTTCCAGCATTTTTGCTTGCATCTGAACGAACTTCTCTTGGTCTCTTAGCTGGATTGGTTGAACCTGCTTGACCCCTGCTACCCTTGGCAGCATCATTAGTTCCTTCATCACCCTTATCTGATGGTTCTGGTTTTGTATTTTCATCAGCAGGTGTTTTATTTTCATCATCTGATGGTTTGCTATCTTCTTCTGATGGCTTAGTATCATCATCTGATGGCTTGCTATCATCGTCTGATGGCTTAGTATCATCATCTGATGGCTTGTCGTCTTCTTCTGATGGTTTACTATCATCGTCTGATGGCTTGCTATCTTCGTCTGATGGTTTACTATCATCATCTGATGGCTTGTCGTCTTCTTCTGATGGCTTGCTGTCATCTTCTGATGGTTTGTTATCATCGTCTGATGGTTTGTTGTCATCATCTGATGGTTTAGTATCATCATCTGATGGCTTGTTATTATCGTCTGATGGTTTGTTGTCATCATCTGATGGCTTGTTATTATCGTCTGATGGCTTGTTATTATCATCTGATGGTACTTCATTTTCAATTTTTTCCCAAACTGCAGTAAAGATTACAGCATTATCCTCATCTAGTAGATCTTTGTTAAATGGTGTTGATAGGTCAAATGTATTATCTGTTCCTAGTTTAACCCATTTTACAAATTTGTAGCCTTCTCTAGTTGGTTCTACTACTCCACTTACTACTTCACCGTCTTTGACAGTTACTTTTTGAGTTGTTGGAGTTCCACCATTTCCATTAAATACTGCTAGGTATTCTTCTGCTGGGGTCTTTTCTGTTATAGTTTGGTCAGGAGTTAAAGTGTTTGTTGAATCATCTGGATAAGTTATAGTTACTGATCCATCGTCACCTACTGTTACATCGGTAGCTTCTGGATTCTTTTCTTTAACTTTATCTTCAACAGATTTCTTTTCATCATCTGTTAAGTTGTTCTTATCTTTAACTTCTGTTTTTTCTGGCTCAACTGCTGGGTTGTTTTCAGCATCTGTTTTTGCCTTTTCAGTTACTGTTACTGGTACATCTACTGTTTCTGTTGATCCATCTGGATAAGTTACTTCTACTTTTCCTGTGTAATCTCCTGGTGTTTCAGTATCGATTGTTCCTTCTGGAGTTACATCTTCTACTCTTGTACCTTCTGGAAGTTGGTCTAGGTTGGTTACGTTGTCTGTTAAGTCAACTGTTCCACCTTTTTCTACTTCTTCTTTTTCTACANAATTAAAAATACAAGTAAAGAACTTTTCAAGGAAAACAAGAAAATACTCATCATACAAGGGAACTGTTGGTAAAGTAGCAGACAATAAGATAAAAAGAAACTTCAAAGTAGAAAAACCATATACCCAAATAACGACAGATACAACAGAATTTAAGTATTTAGAAAAAGATAAATCAGGAAACTATCAAATAAAGAAACTCTATCTAAATCCATACCTAGATATGTACAACAGTGAAATCATAAGCTATGAAATATCAAAGAAACCAACACTAGAACCAATTCTAAAAGCCTTAGATAGAGCAATAAAAATAACTAACAAAAGCAAGGAAGAAAGAATATTTCACTCAGATCAAGGCTGGGCATATCAAGTAAAGCAGTACACATCAAAACTAGAATCCAATGGCATAATCCAATCTATGTCCAGAAAAGGAAACTGCTTGGACAACTCACCAATGGAAAACTTCTTTGGAATACTAAAACAAGAAATATATTATGGAAGAAAATTCTACTCATATGAACACTTAAAACAAACAATTGAAGATTTTATAAAATATTACAACGAAGAAAGAATAAAAGAAAAATTAGGATATTTAAGTCCGGTGGAATATAGAGAAAAGAATGTAGCATAAAAAACTTCCACCCCTAGGGGTGGAAAGTAATAAGCTAATACCAGAACTAGTAAACTACAAGTTCTGGTATTAGGTCCAACTTTATGGGGTCACCTTA
>NZ_LT635781.1:0-51328 GCF_900128425.1 Anaerococcus urinomassiliensis | reverse complement strand
ACTTTTGATGATCCATCTTTGAAGGTTACTTTTACTTTTCCTGTATAGTTACCTGTTTTGTTTACATCTATTGTGCCTTCTGGTGTTACATCTTCTACTGTTGCACCTTCTGGTAGGTTTTTGATGTTATCTGTTAGGTCATATTCTCCACCAAAGTTAACTGTTTCAGCTTCTGCTGTTACTGATGGAATTGGTGTTATTGCGCTTGCATCAATTGTAACATTTACTTTTACAGCTACTTCGTCTGTTGATCCGTCTGGATATGTTACTACTACTGTTGCATCTTTTGTTCCATCTGTTGTTGTGTCTGGTGTTTCTTTGAATTCATATTTTGTACCTTTTGGTAAGTCATCTTTGTTTGTGATTGCATCTTCTGCTTTTGGTGTTTCACCTTTTTTAACTGTGATGTCTTTACCTGTTGGTTCATTTGTTGTTGCTTGTGAGTCACCTACTGTTACTGGTACGT
This sequence comes from Anaerococcus urinomassiliensis, assembly GCF_900128425.1. Lineage (NCBI taxonomy): Bacteria > Bacillati > Bacillota > Tissierellia > Tissierellales > Peptoniphilaceae > Anaerococcus > Anaerococcus urinomassiliensis. The sequence continues at coordinate 50,862 of NZ_LT635781.1, read as the reverse complement.
CTACAACTTTTGATGATCCATCTTTGAAGGTTACTTTTACTTTTCCTGTATAGTTACCTGTTTTGTTTACATCTATTGTGCCTTCTGGTGTTACATCTTCTACTGTTGCACCTTCTGGTAGGTTTTTGATGTTATCTGTTAGGTCATATTCTCCACCAAAGTTAACTGTTTCAGCTTCTGCTGTTACTGATGGAATTGGTGTTATTGTGCTTGCATCAATTGTAACATTTACTTTTACAGCTACTTCGTCTGTTGATCCGTCTGGATATGTTACTACTACTGTTGCATCTTTTGTTCCATCTGTTGTTGTGTCTGGTGTTTCTTTGAATTCGTATTTAGTTCCTGTTGGAAGGTCATCTTTGTTCTTGATTCCTTCTTCAGCTTTTGGTGTTCCTCCAACTTTAGTGTTGATGTCTTGTCCTTGTGGATCATTCTTTTCTGCATCTGTTTTGTCTGCTTCATAAGTTGCTGTAATTGTTGTGCCTTCAGCAAATGGTCCTGTTAGTGATTTATCCCAACCAGTCCATTTCCAACCTGTGTTTGGTACTACTTTTGGTTCTGCTATTGTGCCGTCTTTTAGGGTGACGCCTTTGATTACGTAGTAGGTCTTTCCTTCTTGTATTGTTCCGTGCTCCCCTGCATCGAATTCTACTGTTGCATAGTCTGTATCGCCAGTTTGGTCTTTTTCTGTTACAAGTGGCTTTTCTATTAGGTTAAGTTCTGATGGTTTTAGACCTTCTGGGTCTACTTTGACTTCTCCATCTTGTTTGTAGGCTTTGTTGCCGTCTCTGTATACGAGGAAGTCACCCTTTTTTCCTGTTAGATTGTATTCTGGTTCTTGGTTGTTGATATCTTCTATTTCTTCTGGTAATAAGTCTTCTATTTCTAGACCATCTTCTATGACTGAAGCAGATTCTCCTTTTGATGGAATGTCTATTTCTACATTACCACTTTGAATTTTACCATTCGTTTGATCAGTTGTAGGATTTTCTACCACCTCACCAGCTTTATTTTTAGTTTTAACTTCTATGTCTGTATTTCTTACTTGCCAAAGTGTAAGTTCAAATAATGTCTCTCCGGTTTGAGGGTTAGCTTTTGCTGCACTCTTATCAACAAAAAGTTTTCCAGCTACTGTGCCCCCTTCAAATTCAATGGAATAATTACCGGTATATTTGCCATCTTTCACCACATCAGACATTTTTATCTTTGTAATATATTCTACAAACTCTTCTTTTGAGCCAAATTCAGCCTCTTGTGTTTCTCCAGTCACTTTATTTTTTAGAGTGACTTTCTTTCTAGCTCCTTGGCCAAATATACCATCAAAGTTGAAATTTTTGTCTCCAATACCTTTTTTAGTAATTTTTACCTTTACATTTGAAAGGGCATTTTCTGTGCCTGATGCATTTTCTTCAGTATTTTCTCCATCTTCTGGAGTGGCTTGTACACGATCATCTCCGATTTTTTCACCAACTTCAAGCGCTGGTTCTTCCTTATCGGTAGGTTCTTCTATTTTTTCTTCTACAGTTTTTTCTTGTGATTTATCTTTTCCTTCTTGTTCTTTTTCTTCTTTAAGATCTGTTTCTTCCAACTTATCTTCAGTTTGTTCTTTGTTGTTCGATTCAAGATTAGCTTCTTGTTTTTTATCTTCTACATTAACTTTTATAGTAACTTCTGTAGTTGATTCGTCTGCAAACTTTATTTCAACTGTAGCATCTTGTGATTCAGCTTTACTTGTGTCAGCTTGTTTTTTTACTGTAACACTAGCATCTGATGGAAGATTTGTAATAGCTGATGAATAGTCAACTGTTCCATTTAATTCAACATTGATTTCCTCAACTTGAGCATTAAATTCTTCAGCTTGTGTTTTTTCTAAACTTTTTTCTTCTTTGACTGGTTCAGTATCTTGTTCACTTCCGCTCCCATTGTCTTCATTTAAGATTTCTTCTGTATTTTCAACTGATCCATCGCCAGTTGTTTCAGGAGTTCCTGCGTTTTCAACTATAGTCGCAGTATTTTCTCCAGAATCAGCCTTTGCTTCAGATGGTGAAATAAGAAGAGTAAATCCTAACATACAAGAAACTAGACCCATAGATAATTTCCTAGTAGCGTATTTAGGTTTTCTCATAGAACCCTTAGCTTTTCTATATTCTATAATTTTTTCTAATTTAGACCTATTGTCCATTTTTTCTCCTTTATTAGTTTTCTATGCTAATAATTCAAAATTCAAAGGGGATAAATCCCCTTTGATAATTTTTTTTATTTTACTTCTGTTGTTACAACGTTCATACTACCGTTTAATGTAGCAGTTATTTCAAGTTGGTCACCTGCGTTAAGAGGAGAACTTACAGTTATTCTATCAGTTGCTCTTGTTAATGTTTTTTGACCAATAACTTCTCCATCACGTTTAATTGTAACATCAGCCCCTACACTTGATGTAACTATTACAATCTTTCTACCACTTCTTGGTTCTCTCACACTCAAATCAAGTTGGGTGATTTGTGGCATAAACGTATGTGTTGCAGGTGATTTATTACCAAATTTATCTACAGCTGTTACAGTGACTGTTTTTTCTTCACCTTGTTGATTTTGAAGTTTAGCTTCAAATCCACCTGATTGTTGAGATGCATCTTCTTGGTAGTATCCATTATTCTTGTCGTCATCAAGGTAAACTCTTAGGATGCCTGAATCATCTTGGGCATTTGCTGCTACTGTAATTTGGTAGCCGTAAGGGTCTTGGGTAACCACTAGGTCATTTTCCCCATCACCAACAAAGCTTGGACCTTGTTTATCTACTACAACTGGTGTTGTTGAGTAAGATGCTGGTTTTCCATCTTCTTTTGTCATGATGTATATTTCGTCACCATGTTTTACTGGTGAATTTTCACCTGTTATATCAAAGACATCTTTACCACCAATATTGATTACTGGTACATCAACTTTTGTGTAGGTTCCGTCTTCATTCTTTGTAACAAGTTCTACTGTAGCATTTTCTGGAATAGTTTTACCTTCTGGCAAGATTCCTTCGATATATTGCTTGTCAGTTGTTTCGTCATATTTTTGTACAGGATTTGCTTCTACAGATTTAGCAGCGCCATAGAAGGCATATACTGTAGTTCCTGTTAGGATTGGTGAATTTTCTGTAAACTTATAAGCCTTTGTAGTATCTTTGGCTTGTTCAGCTGTTTTTAGTTCTTCCAGTTTATTGTAATCTTCTACTGAAGTAACTTTTTTAGTTGTCCATCCGTAGAATTCTGCTCCGTCTTTAGTAGGATTTCCTACTATTTTTCTAAGTTCTAGGGCATCGCCTGTTAATGCATCACCATTGTGGTCAATATATTTATCTACCTTAAAGCCATTAGGAGTATATCCTTCTTCACTTGCTGCCTTTTCATTCATTGGAGCAATTCTTACTACTGGGTCAGTTTCTTTTGCTCTTTTAAGCTTATAAGCAAACTCTGTTCCTGGTAGGACTTTTTCATCATATCCTTCGAATGATTTTGTTGTAGTTGGCAACTTACCACCATTTAGGTCAAAGGTTACTTTTGCTTGTACTTTTTCAAATACTTTGTCACTTGGTACTGCAGCTTTTCTAACGTCAGTATTTGTAATACCAATAACTGAGTCTTTTACTAGGCCTGTTGGCATTTTAAATCCAGTCTTACCTTCTGTTGTGAAAGGAAAACCATCTAGCTCAGTACCGTTGATGTTCATCTTAGTCCTAACATCATGGTCTGCTATAGTAAATGGATATTCCTTACCATCTGGGTAGAATAGTTTTATTACTGCTAGTTCATATCTTGTTCTACCTGTAATATTTTTAGAATCAGTAAATAATTCGTCGATGTCAGGGTTTAGTGCTGATTGAGTAGCTGATCCACCTGCGTAGGTTGTGATATAGTTTAATCTTCTAGGTGTGGTCTTTTCAGGCCCATTTTGCCCTGGTTTTAGAACAATTTTTTTAGCTCCATCTTTTCCTGGTAATGTTAATGTTACGCTAGTTGGCGGAGTGTCATATTTCATAGTTCTGAAAGTGATCTTTTCGCCAGATTTGATAGTCATGCCAGGAATTAGAGTATATTCGTATTGTCTACCTACATTTTTATTTGCTAAAGTTCCAACATGGTTAAAGTTGGATCTTAGCTCAATCTTATAGGCATCATCACCAAAAGTTAGTGAGTATTTTTCTAACTGCTGATTTGGAAAAGATGTTGGGTTATCTGCATAAGTTAGACCTAACTTACTATTTGGCTTTAATACTATATCAGCTCCTGTATCATTAGTAGCACTATATTCGATAAACTTCTTTGTACTATCTAAGATAAAGGTTGAGTAAAAATCAAATGATGCTAGGTCATCTTTTGTAAGTCCCTTTTCTGCTACTTTCTTTTTATCAATATAGTATCTCGTAATCGTAGGAAGTCCTGAGTTAAACTCTGTTGTGGCACTATTTAGGAATGAATCTTGAGGTTTTGTTGTAGTTAATGCAGTATTTAGCCCTGCAAATTTTTGTCTAATAGTACCATTATTAAAGGTTGATGCCACTTGGATACCAGTGAATCCTGGATTTAGATCACTATTAGCTGAAGTATTTAGTTGGCTTTTTGTAATATAAATTGGTTGAGTCGTTTTCCACATATCACCTTGTTGGCTTGCAGTAAATACTTGTGCAACTGTACCTGATGTATCTTTTGGTTTTAGAACGGATGCGAATTTTTCGTTGAATACTTGTCTAAAGGCGAAGCTCTCTCCACCTATATTATCAGCAGAGTTCATCTTTGATTGTTTGTGGAATACATCTACATATCCGCCTTCTTCGTTATACTTAGCATAAGAGTTGGCAGAATAGAATTGGTAGTCCATATTATAGTCAGATACTGTGTTTACGTCTGCATTGTTATTTTTTGATGGCACATAAGTCATAAAGGTATATGAGTTATATGGCGTTACTAGAGTATCTGGATCGACTGCTGAATCATCATTATTTGTAGGATCTGAACTAGCCTTACCAGTACCAGCTACGCAGAAAACTTTGCTGTAGTCTTTGTTTGTTATTCTCATTTGAATATGAGGTTGACCAACTAGATTATCTACAGTTTTTCCTTCTAATAGAACAAGGTCTATAGGAATCTCTAGTCTTGAAGATCCACCTACCTTGTTACCATTGTTATCTAGGTTTTGCTCTTTTACATGAACTGCTCCTGATGTAGAACTCACTACATCGGTAAATTTGGAAACTTCACTATAAGCAGCTGCATCATGCCAGCGACCGTTAACTGTTCCCTTGTACATTCCCGTTCCAGCATCTGTAAAATCAATTAGATCGAATAGGTCCTTATCAAATTTAAAGAGGGCCTTTGACCATACTCCTGAAGCAAGGTTTTGGAAGACTCTATATGATAGTCTGATGACTGTCCTTCCTTTATCATTTACATAGGTCCCGATGTAGTTTATAGAAGGGGTCTTGATACCCTCAGCATTAGCTACAACGGTAAGTTCGTTTTTATTGGATAATCTCCAGAAGCTCATTTCGGCTTCTTTTTTCTCATCTATAGTCCAATCGGCCTTGTTAGTCTCAGCAAAAGACCTAATTGGCAACATTCCTATAACCAAAACTAGGGCTAGGAATGAAGATAAGATTCTTCGTGTTTTTCGTTTTGTCTGCATTTTTCCTCCTCATTTAAATTAAATCAACAGCAGATATACAATACGATTCACATATGTGATATAGTGACAACCGACAAATAATGCTAAACATTCACTAACATTTTATGTTACAACCACTAGATTTTCAATTGTTCATACAAAATAATTTTAGGTTTGAATAGAGCTATTTTTTTTACAAAATTTTCTAAATTATCAACCTCAGGCTATGGTCTTTTTGATTTTTTATCACCATTATAAGTAACTTAATAAAAACTTTAGCTGATATAATCTTATGAGCGATCTTTATCGAATAAAAACTGACCCTTTAAGTTTTTTTGTTAAACTTTGGGTTATTATTTTATCGTTTTATACCATATTTTCTGGATTTACGTATTTATCAAATTCTTCTTCGCTTACAAAATCTAGCTCTCTGTTAGCTTCTCTAAGGGTTAGTTTATTTTCATAGGCGTATTTGGCTATTTGGCTAGCCTTGTCATAGCCTATGTGTGGAGAAAGGCTTGTTACTAGCATTAGTGAATTTTCTAAATTGTTTTCTATTGCTTCTTTGTTTGCCACAAGTCCTACTAGTAAGTGTTCTCTAAAGCAAGCTAGGGACTTGCTCATGAGGCTTACAGTTTGATCCATATTATAGATTATTAGTGGCATGTAGGCATTTAATTGGAGTTGTCCTTGACTGTTGGCCATGCTTATTGCCATATCATTTGCCATAATTTGAATGCTTACCATGGTGATTGATTCCACTTGGGTTGGGTTTACCTTGCCTGGCATAATTGATGAGCCTGGCTCATTGGCTGGTATTATCAGCTCTCCTATACCACATCTTGGTCCGCATGATAAGAATCTGATGTCGTTTGCTATTTTATACATATCGCTTGCAAGGGCTTTTATACTTCCATGGACATTTACTAGGGCCGACTTGCTTGCTAGTTGGTAGAACTTGTTTGTATCGCTTTCAAATTCTAGGTCCAATTGCTTTGTTAGCTCACTTGCTACTTCACTGCCATAATCTTTTGATGCATTGATTCCAGTTCCTACGGCAGTTCCACCTATGGCAAGTTTTCTTAGAGCTTGGCTTGCATTGTGTATGGATTCCCAATCTCTTTCTACCATAGTTCTCCATCCAGAAATTTCTTGGGAAAGTTTTAGTGGTGTGGCATCTTGCAAGTGGGTTCTTCCTGTCTTGATGATGTCATTTTTTTCTTCCAAATCTTTTAATACTTCAATTGTTTTTTTGATTTCTGGCAAGAGCTTTTCTTTTATTTTTAATATAGTTGAGATATGCATAGCTGTTGGGAAAACATCATTTGATGATTGGCTCATATTTACATCATCGTTTGGGTGGATGACATCTTCTCCTGCCTTTTTGTTAGCTATGTGGGCTATAACTTCGTTGACATTCATATTGGTCTGTGTGCCAGATCCTGTTTGCCATACTGTTAGTGGGAATTGATCATCGTAGTAGCCCAAAAGTATCTTGTTGCAGGCAAAGACTATGAGTTCTCTTTTTTCTTCACTTAGCTTTCCTTGCCTGTTGTTTACTATAGCTGCAGCTTTTTTTATATTAACTAAGGCATAAATTAGTGATTTTGGCATAAGTTCAGCATCTTGTGGGAAATTTTCAAAAGATCTTTGACTTTGTGCTCCCCATAATTTATCTGCTGGAACTTTAACCTCACCTATACTATCCTTTTCTATTCTATAATCCATTTTTATTCCTTTTTTAAGGCATCTTCGTCCAAGATACCTGGTTTTATCATTTGTTTAAAATCTAATATCTTTTCAAGTTCTTCTTTGCTAAGTAGTTCATCAGTAAGAACCAATTCTCTAATTGATTTGCCAGTTTCTAGGGCTTTGTGAGCTATATCACTTGCCTTTGCATAGCCTATATGAGGAGCAAGGGCTGTAACAAGTCCGATTGATTTTTCTACTTGTTCTGATAGTTCGCTTCTATCAGCCGTGATGTAATCTATACAATTAACCCTTAGTGTATAGATGGCATTTTTGAGTGTCTTTAGTGACTCAAAAAGATTGTAGAAAATAATTGGTTCAAAAGCATTTAGTTCAAGTTGTCCTGCCTCAACAGCCATAGTTACAGTCATATCATTGCCTATAACATTGAAGGCAACTTGGTTTACAACCTCTGGGATTACAGGGTTTACCTTACCTGGCATGATTGATGAACCAGCTTGTGTTGGTTTTAATTTTATATCGCCAATGCCTACTTGTGGACCAGAGCTCATAAGTCTTAGGTCGTTAGATATTTTTGATAAATTAGCTGCGAAGGTTTTTAAAATACCTGAAACATACAAGAAACCATCCAAGTTTTGGGTTCCATCTATCAAGTCTTCATTTTGCTTTAACTTCAAATCGGTTACTTCGCTTAAGACCCCAACTATTTCCTCAACATAAGTTGGATCCGCATTTAATCCTGTACCAATAGCTGTACCACCTAGGTTTACATGGCTTAGGCTATCAACAGCAAGGTCAAATCTTTCCAAATCACGGGTGATTACCCTAGCATAGGCTCTAAATTCTTGGCCAAGACTTATTGGAATCGCATCTTGAAGCTGAGTACGTCCCATCTTGTAAACGTCTTTAAATTCTTCAGCCTTTTTCTCAATAGATCTTATTAACAATATAGTTTCATCGATAAGTTCTTTAAAATATCTAATAAGGGCTATCTTACCACTAGTTGGTATAACATCATTGGTAGACTGACCCAAGTTTACATGGTCATTTGGGTGAACATTTTCATATGTACCTAAACCACCACCCATAGCAGTATTTGCAACATTGGCAATTACTTCATTGGCGTTCATATTAAAACTTGTACCAGCTCCACCTTGGATTGGATCAACTATAAAATTGTCCCTGTGTTGGCCTGCCAAAATTTGGTTACAAGCTGCGACAATTGCATTTTGTTGAGTTCTTGTCAAAAGACCAATCTTCTCATTTTCAATAGCACAGGCTTTCTTAACCTCAACTATTGCATTTATCATCTCACTATCCATTGATAAAGATGTAATATTAAAATTATTTCTTGCTCTTAGAGAATTTGCCCCATACAAGGCATCAACAGGCACTTCAATTTCGCCTATAGAATCGCGTTCTTTTCTGTAATCTGTCATCACTATCCCTCCTACTAACATTATAGTGATTAGATAAGACTCTTACAAGCCATTATACAAACGTTTTATAAAATAATATTATTTTAATCTGGTATGATAGACTTATAAACAAAAGAAAGCGAGAAAATATGAAATTATTATTTGATTGTGATGGTACCCTAATCGACTCTATGGGACTTTGGCTAAAAAGTATGAAAGATTTGATAGAAAAATCTGGACATAGCCTAGAGACCATGAGTGCATCTGACAGGATTCAAATAGAGTCCCTATCTTATGAAGATTGTGTAAAATATATTTGGGAACACTTTGTAACAGGCATGAGCGAAGAAGAAGTCACTGCCTACTTTGATAGCATATTAGAAGATGGATACAAAAATTCCATCCCAGCAAAAGAAGGTGCGTTAGAGACCATAAAAGCCCTTCATGACAAGGGCTATGAAATGGCTGTAGCTTCATCAAACAGCTCAACTCTTGTTAAAGCAGCCCTAAAAAGGCTAGGCATACACGACTGCTTTAAAGAATTTTTCACACCAGATTTAACAAATCTAAAAAAAACCAAGTAGAATTTTGGGAAAATACAGCCAAAGTATTAAAAACTCAAACAAAAAACCTAATCCTTTTTGACGATGCAGGCTACGCCCTAGAGGCAGCCAAAAAAGCTGGAATTAAAACTTGTGGAATCAAGGATTTCCCTTGGAATGAGAAAGAATGGGATGAAATAAAAGAAATTGCTGACTTTGCTGTTGATGGGATTGGGGACTTTAACTATAATGTAATCGTATAATCAAAACTACCAGTTTAGCTGATAGTTTGCACAGCGCCTATAAGGCGCGAATACCGGCACGCCCCTTTTGGGGCTGTCGAATATTCCATCACATGCGCCACTATCTCAACTACTACTTAAGCAGTTTTTTATTTGTTTTTATTCGACTTTCTCTCCCGTAAACGGGTCATAGTATTCCTTTATACTTATTTGGTCTGCGTAATAGTCTTCTTTTAATTGATTTTGTATTTATTCTTTTATTTTCTTTTCATTTCTACCCACTGTATCCACATAGTATCCTCTACACCAAAAGTGTCTGTTTCCATATTTATATTTTAAGTTGGCATGTCTATCGAATATTATCAGTGAACTTTTTCCTTTTAAATATCCCATAATTTGTGATATTGAATATTTGGGTGGTATTTCCACCAGCATATGGACATGATCAGGACACAGCTCTGCTTCTATTATTTTTATTCCTTTTCTTGAACATAATTCTCGAAGTCTGCTTCCTATATCTTTACTTAATTGCCTATATATTACTTGTCTTCTATATTTTGGTGCAAATACTATATGATATTTGCATCTCCGGCTTGTATGTGATAAAGTATTTTTATCCACGATTACCTCCTTATTTAATTGTGCATGTGACTATCACAATTATACTTTAAGGAGGTTTTCTTGGTGCTTGAAGCTAAAGCTAAATGCCTCCACCTGCATAGCAGGTGGTTTTTTGTTTCGCTCTCTTTCGTTCGATTAACTCACTTAAGTGGACAAAATAACCACTAGCAAAACTGCTGGTGGTTTTGAAATCATTTGAGACTTTTAGGACTAATTTAAATTAAATATTAAATAAGTTATTGATTTTTTATCTAACATTTTTACATAAAATTTATAGGATAGATTAATTGCAATTCCAGGTAATATAAGAATAAGTAAAATGCCAGAAACCCTTGAAAGTAGGTAGGCTATTACTATTAGAAATACATTTAAAACTAAGATATCTACCATGTGTACTATTGTCAATGATATGGCATTTTTTGCAATTTCTTTAAATTTTATCTCTGGATATTTTTCCATTAGATAAAAGCTTAGGGCCATAGAATTTATTAAAATGAAGGTCATTATTATGTTTATATAAAACATAGCTGTAAATAGTGGGTTAATGGATGTTGAAAAGTAGAATAGATCTACGGCTAATATTAAAATTAAGCTTGTATATAAGAGGCTCACTTTTAAGTATTTCAATGAATTACTTATAATATTATCCTTAAAAAACTTAAAGATTTTCACTTTTTCTTTGTATCTTTCATGATCTATTTTCTCATGAAGATCAAATACCATTACACTTGCCCCTGCAAATGTTAAAAATACTAGGCCAATTACAAGCGAAAATACATATATTAGTGAGTAAGATAAATAATAATATGTTTTTTCAAAAATTTTACTTATTATATTTCTATATTTGGATTCCATTGTCCACCTCATTTATTTTCTTCCATTTTCCAGATTTTAATCTCATTGTAAATAAAAGCCTTCTTAGAGTCTCGTCGATAATAAATATTATCCAAACTGTCTTAAGTCCCATTCCTAGTTTACTGACCATAAGATATGAAAGCGGAATTACTAAAATGTATGTTGTTACTATTCCTACAACAACTGGGAATTTAACATCCTTTAAGACATTTAATGAATTTACCAAAATTTCATTTGCAACTCTCATTGGGTCAAGTAATATTTGAAAAAATAATAGCTGTGTTACTATTTGAGTTATTTCTGGATTTTTAGTAAATATACCTACCAAAAACTTACCAATTAGGGCTAGTATTATATTTATTCCACCGGCTAATAAGCTAATCCTATTTGCATTTGTAACTGCAAAGCTATTTATTATATCAAAATCTTTATTTCTGTAATAATTACCAATAACAAGATTTCCACAAACACCTGCCGCAACTCCAATAGAAAATATAAATGAAGTAATGGTTTGTGTATAAATCTTGGAACTTACTGCTATAGTCCCCAAAGATGCTATAATTGCTGTTATAAATGTTTGGCTAAAATTATAGGAAATTTGTTCCATGGCAGACGGAATTCCAAGGGTTAAAATTTCTTTTTTTAAGGATATTTTTCTAAATCCATTTTTAAAGTCAAACAAATCTGGAATCTTACTTTTTAAGGTGAAAAATGTCAAAAGCATAGCCAAGAGTCTTGAAACTAGAGTTGCAATTGCAATAAATGTTATGCCACCTAAATTAAAAATAACTATTAATGAGTTTCCCAGGATAACCAATATTGTGTTTATTACTGAAACTTTTACTGCTATCTTTACAAATCCAAATGCGCGCAAAGCTCCAAGCATTAAAGATGTCATGGCCAAAAATATTATGGAAACTGATACTATTCTAATGTATATAGATGTTTGTTCCAAAAGTTCTTCTGGAGTTTGCATGAGCATAAGAAGATTTTTGTTAAATAAAAATACACTTATAACAATTAAAGCTGCAATTATTATATTTAAAATTATAGATTCTTTAAGAATTGACTTTACATAGGAAAGTCTAGATTTATCTGCATTTTGTATGATTAGTATGCTTGCTCCAAGGACAATGATATTGGTAATCATTGCAAATATATTTAATAATTGGTCAGATATACCGATAGCGGCAACCATTTGGTCATTAAATAAGGAGAATAAAAATACATTAAAATTCCCAATTAAAGTTAAAAATATTTGCTCTACTAATAGTGGCCAAAATAGGTTTTGGTACTCTTTTGTAAATAGTTTATTATTTATCTGCATTTATCTGAATATTTCTAGTTTTAATTTCAAAAGGATCTTTTGTAATTTCAATCACTGTTGCTCCTTTTGCTAAATCTCCATAGGCTTGGTAACCAGATGAATTTCCATAGGCTAAGTGAATACCAAAAAGCTCGCTGTCAAAGTTATTCTCGTGGTCATGACCTACAAGCATGCCCCATATTTCACCATTTAAAACCATATTCGCAAATAGTCCCGTATTTATTTTTGGTGCTGAAATTTCTTCGTTAGTTTCTTCTTGAACTCCGTATAAAATATTATCTTTGCTTTGCCAATATTCAGGAATTGGAATATGTTGGAATATTATGCCACGTTTTACCCCATCATTTTTCTTATTTTTATCAGATGTTTTTCTAAACCACTCGACTTGTTCTGGCAATACCCACTCGTAAGTTCCAAATCCAAGCTTATCATCAGCTCCTGAATCAATGAAGTATAAGTAAGCAATATCTTCATCATTGTCTGATAAAGTAATCACATAACTTTCCTTATCATCTATAATAAAGCTATCCTTCTTTTCTGGCTTTTTGCTAATGGTTTTTTCATAAATATCCCTTAGTTCGCTACGGCTTATACCTTCCTCGCTATCATGATTACCAAAAGTTATTGCAAGAGGTATGTTGTATTTATCAAAATAGTCCATCACTATTTGAAAAACTTTATCAGAATCTTTAACCCCATCTGACCACATAATATCGCCAGTGTGAACAATTAAATCTGGTTTTTCATCAGTGAGGATTTTATCGATTAAGTCAAAAGTCCTGATGTCATCCTCATGTTGAGGTAGATTTCCAAAGTGTGTGTCGGTAAATTGTACGATTTTAAATGTATTATTTTTAAATTCCATATTATTCCTTTACTGATCCTATGGTGATACCTTGGACAAAATATTTTTGTATAAATGGATATAAAATTACAATTGGTAATATAACTACAATGATAGTTGCCATTTGTAGGGAGTCTCCCGTTACCTGAATCTTATCAAGTTGTTGGTAGGCTGCACCTGAGTTTTTGGCCAAAATATCTGCTAGCCCTTGTTGGCGGGTTAACATATCTTGAAGTATTGTAGCAAGTGGTTTTAGTTTTTGATTTCTAACATAGAAACTTCCAGCAAACCAGTCATTCCAATGTCCCACAGCTGTAAAAAGTGTAACTGTAGCAAGGGTTGGCTTACTCATAGGTAAAACCATATCTGTAAAAATCCTGAATTCTTTCATCCCATCTATTCTTGCTGCTTCCACAAGGCTCATTGGCACTTGAGAAAATGCAGATCTTAGTAGCAAAATATTTGTAACACTATAAAGGCTTGGAATAATATAAACCCAAATGGTATTTGTAAGACCTAATTGACTAAGTACCAAATAGTAAGGGATAGTTCCTCCACCAAATAGCATAGTAAAAAATATAAAGAATGTAATCTTACCCCTACCTGGCAGGTCAGGAATTGTAAGGGCCCAAGCAGCCATAGACATCAAAAATACGCCAAGGGCTGTACCAAGTACTGTTCTAAATATAGAAATGAAAAATCCATTTATAAGGTTATCTTGCTTAAAAACTTCTCTAAAGTTTTCTAAGGTAAATTCTCTAGGAAAAAAGGTAATACCTCCTCTAGCTGCATCTTTACCTGAGTTAAAAGCAAGGGCTAGGATGTGTAAAAATGGCAAAATAATGGCAAGAGCCATAAGTATCAAAATAATATAAAATATAATTTGTGCCCATCTGCTTGTTTGGATGGCTTTTTTTGAACTGTCCATAATCCTCCCTAAAATAAAAGATTCTCCGAGAAATTTTAGCTTATTCTCGGAGAAGGCTTTTAATTTAAAATATTAATAGAATATTGTATCTCCATCTTTTTCTTTATCTTCTAAGAACTTACAGAAACCTTCGATGTCAGCATCTTTAAGTCTTTGACGAGATTGTTCTAAGATTGCATTTGCTTCTTCTTCACTTTTTGCATAATATGCTTTAAGAATTGCATCATCCCAATCTTCTAGAGCTTGAGTAAGATTTCCATCTTCTCCTTCAAATTCGTATAGGTAAGCTTTTGGATATAGACCATCGATTACTTCTTTGTCTTCGAATTTTTTGTCATAGTTATATTCTTCAAGAAGTTTTTGAGCTCCACTAGCTTCATCCCCTCTTACGCTATCTCCCCAAGATTCTTCACCAAAGTCTCCTAGGTTGTCCATGTCTGTGTATGCAAAGTGTTCGCCCCAGAATGCTCTAACGCCTCTGAAACCTTCTTTGATAGCTTCGTCTGGATTTTCATCTTGAAGTTCAACTAATTCTTTTTTAGGAACTGGTTTTCCATCTACCATGTCGTAGTGTTTACCTTCTAGACCGTAGAAGTATAGTCGTTTTCCTTCTTCGCTAGCCATCCAGTCTGCAAATTTTACAACTTCTTCTGGATTTTCTGTTGTAGCTGGTACTGCCCAACCTGTATAACCAGATTTATATGGTTTAACCATGTTGTCTGATCCGTCTACTCTTTTGATATCTCCAAGTGGCATCCATTCTCCATTGGCGATTTCTGGTCTGTAGTTGTGTGAGTCTGATACGATTGCAAATGATTTATTTTGGATACCTTCTTGAGCACGTGTTTCTTCCATTGTGTAGAATTCTGGGTGCATTAGGCCTTCTTCTAACCATTTACGTACTTTTGCAACTCTTTTTTCACCGTAATCTGTCATAGATTCGTGTTTAACTGTATCTCCATCTTTGGCAAATTTTTGTTCGCCTTCACCTTGCCACATTAAATCTCTATATGGTCTTGGTCTTTCAGAACCACCCCATGATGTTGGTCCAAGTGGTGTTACAGGGTTGCCATTATTGTCTTCATAGCCACCTTTAGCAATTTTGTTTAATAATTCTTCTAGTTGATCACTTGTTTTGATGTCATCTGTTTTTACACCAAGGTCTTCAGCAATATCACGTCTGATAAACATATTTCCAAATAACTTACGTCCTGGGTCTGCAGGATTTCTATTAATTGACATGTGAACTAGGTATGTTGCACCATCTTGGTCATCTCTCATCATGATATTATCTTTTGTATCTGTTGGAAGGTAGCCTTCTTCAAAATATTTACCATAAATCTTACTTTCTTTAAGAGGTTTAGAAATATCAGCAAACATTCCTTCATTACTAGCTTTTAATAATAATGGGAATTCTGGTCTACCTGAGTTGTCTAGGTAAAAAGCAACTGCATCTGGAAGGTCTCCTGATGAAAGTCCTGCTGCAAGAGCTTCATAAGAATCTTCATTTGATACTGATTCGATTGTTAGTGTGATACCTGTTTTGTCTTTGATATATTGAGCAATTTCTGGGCTCATTGTGCCTTCACCAGTATCTCCCGCTGATTCGAATACTAAAAGTCTGATTTCACGATCTGCTATCCATGTATCTGGTTTGTCTGTGTTTTCTTCTTCTGTGTTAGCATCTTTTTTGTCAGCATCTTCTGTTTTGTTTTCTGCACTTTGAGTTGTTTCTGTCTTGTTGTCAGTTGTGGTATTAGAATCATTGTTTCCACAAGCTGTTAGGGCAACTAAACTCATTGCCATTAGCATCGCTTTGCTAAAAGTTTTTTTGATATTCATATTTTCTCCTCTTACCATAAAGAATTTTCGCCGTATTTATCGGCTGCTTTGTTAACTGCAACTGTTAGTCCAAGTCCTACGAGTCCTTGAACAAGTCCAACTGCTGTTGCTGGACCGTAACGAGCTTTTTCAAGCCCTGTTTTTACTACATAGGTATCAATTATTTCTGATACTTGGTAGTTTCCTGGATTTTGCATCAAGTACACTTGGTCAAATCCAGCTGATAATATCCCACCTAAGGAAATGATAAATAATATCATAATTGTTTTTGAAATTCCAGGCAGGGTTACATGACGGGTTTGCTTTAATCTATTTGCTCCATCTATAGCTGCAGCTTCATAAAGGGATGGTGAAATCCCCATAATTGCCGCGTAATAGATGATTGAATCCCAACCAACATTTTTCCACAAATAAGATCCAAATACTGCTGGATAGAAAAATCCATTTTCCATCATAAAAAATCTGGAACCATCACTTGCTCCAATATTTCTTAAAAGGCTGTTGATAAGACCGGTGTTTGGAGCAAATAATTTGTTTAACATACCCACGACAACTACCCAAGAAATAAAATATGGCAGGTAGCTAACAGATTGGAATAATGACCTATGTTTAGTATTAACTATTTCATTAAATATCAGTGCCAATATTATTGGAAAAGGCAGATAAATAAATAATTTAATAGCTGAAATAATAAGGGTGTTTCTGATATAAATCGGTGTTTGTCTATCAGCAAAAAACTCCCTAAAATACTGGAGTCCAACCCATCCTTTTCCATACATGCCAGAGTTAAATGAAAATTTTCTAAAGGCTAGGATATTTCCTGTCATTGGCCAATAAGAAAATATTATGAAAAAAAGCAAGGCAGGCAATAGCATTAGATAAAAAGTTTTATATCTTGCCATTCTTTGCCACAAAGTTTTTTTCACCGGCTTAAAGTATGGGTCATTGTCGTTATCATCATTATTTGGAGGCTTGGAAACTGTGTGTTTGGCTATGTGTTCTGTCTGACTGATTTGATTGGTCATATTGCTTGTCTGATTTTCCACTAGCACTTCCTCCTTCCATAGTTATATTTTGATAATTTTTCTCATTATCAAGAACTATTCTATCTGTAGAGTCTTTGTCAAAGAAATTAGCAAATTCTAGGTCAAAAGCGAGGGTTAAATCTTGATTTCTGGTAAATTCTTCTAAAGTATTTACTTTTGCAATTATATTTTGATTATCAAGCATAAAGTGGATTAATGTCTCAGAGCCAAGCATTTCAGCCAAGCGAACATTTGTAGCAAATGGAACATATCGATCGTTTGCTTCACTTAGGTCACCGGCTAATACGATATTTTCTGGTCGGATTCCAAAAATTATTTCCCTATCCATATAGCCTTTAAAGCTTAGTTGGTTGAGGATACTTTCGTTTAGATTCAATGTCCCTTCTCCAGTTTCAAGTCCGTCTTTAGTAAGAGTTGCTGGAATAAAGTTCATTGCTGGAGAACCCATAAATCCTGCAACAAAAATATTATTTGGATACAAATAAATATCTTTAGGTGTAGAAACTTGTTGGATAACTCCATCACGCATCAAAACAATCCTATCAGCCATTGTCATAGCTTCAACCTGGTCATGGGTCACATAGATAGTAGTGTTTCCGAATTCTTTTGAAATGTTTGAAATTTCTGATCTAGTCTGTACCCTAAGCTTAGCATCTAGGTTTGAAAGTGGTTCATCCATCAAGAAAACTTTTGGATTTCTAGAAATGGCACGACCAAGGGCCACTCTTTGGCGTTGTCCACCAGAAAGCTCCTTTGGTAACCTATCAAGATAATCACTAAGACCTATAATATCAGCAGTTCTTTTTACTGTAGTGTTAATTTCATCCTGACTTTTATTTTGCATTTTTAGACCAAATCCCATATTTTCAGCAACGCTCATATGAGGATATAGGGCATAGTTTTGAAAAACCATGGCTATATCACGATCTTTAGGATGCACGTCATTCATCAATTTATCTTCAAAATAAAGCTTACCTGAAGTAATATCTTCCAGTCCCGCAATCATCCTTAGAGTAGTCGACTTTCCACAACCACTAGGACCGACAAGCACGATAAATTCACCATCTTTAATATCCAAATTAAAATCGCGAACAACATGATGCCCTTCAATATAATCCTTGTAGATGTGTTCAAGTTTAATATTGCTCATCTATTCTCCTTCTTAAAAGATTAAGATTTTAAAAAATTAGAATTACGAATTTATATAAATAATTTAATGTAAGTAATGAAAAACTTCGTTAAAACTCGTATCTATATGCTAATATATACGATTATTGTTAGTAAAAAATAAAGTTATTGTAAATACATATAAATATTAAAAATATGAAATATCAAGGTCGGATAAATTTACCCGGCATTATTTGTAAAATCATTTTACAAAAGATTTATAAGTAAAAGGTTTTTGTAAAATTAAAGTAAATTTTTCATAAAAAAAGCCTAGCATTTAGCTAGGTTTTTCAAGTTTATATTTTGCTTTTCTTCTTATTAATACCCCTACAAACAATCCCTTAAAAACTGAAGTAACTGTCATTGCAAGCCAGACTCCTGCTACTCCAAAAATTGGCATAAATAGTAAGGAGCACGGTATCCTCATTGTATCAAAAAACATAGCTATTCTTGCTGGTGTTTTTGTATCTCCTAGACCATTGAAGGCTCCTGTAAGTCCTATTTCTGTCGATAGAAATATTTGCGACATGGATAAAATCGCAAGATATGTAGCCCCAAGCTCTATAGTTTCCTTATCTGATGGAACAAAGAGTTTAAAGAGTGGGTATCTAAATAAAAATAGAACAAGATTTGATATTAGTCCAATTATAAATACTATTTGAAATGACTTTTTGATAGATTCTCTTACCCTATCAAAAAGCCCAGCCCCATAGTTTTGCCCAACTATGGCTGCAATGCCGACCTGGAGACCCTCTGTTGTGTTCCAAGTGATTGCCTCTAGCTGGCTACCAACTGTGTAGGCTGCAACAGCAGCTTCACCAAATCTTGCCATAAACTTATTCAAAATTATACTTATAAAGGCCATATATGTGCTCATCAAAGCAGAGGGCAAACCCATCTTAAAGATACTTTTGATCCAACTCCTCTGATAATCTATCCTAGTTAAGGCGCTTTTTAGAAGTTCATTTTTTCTAAAAATCACTCCTATGAAAATTAGGCTGACAAATACCTGAGCAAGTAGAGTTGCTATTGCAGCTCCTTTTGCTTCAAGGCGTGGTATAGGCCCAAGGCCAAAGATAAATATTGGATCCATTATTATATTTGCCACAAGTCCTACTGTATTTATCTTAAAGGGAGTAAGGCTGTTGCCCAGAGATTGGAAGCTTTGGGAAAACACCGGATTTATAAAGAAAAAAACCATGCCAAAGCTTATAATATGCAAATAATCTCTAGCATAAGAACTAGCCATATCAGTTAATCCATAGAAATTTACATATGCACTTGAAAATAATAGCATAAATATAGAATAAACCAGGGCTACAATTATAGTTAAAATATAGCCATTATTTAAAACCCTGATTGTTTCTTTCTTATCTCCTCTACCAAAGGATTGGGATACATAAACCCCTGTCCCAATCTTAGGAATAAGGGTAATAGCATTGGCAATCCAAAATAAAAATCCAGCTATTCCAACTCCTGCTATTGCATCTTTTCCAAGCCTGCCAAGGAAAAATATATCCACAAAGTTATATGTAATCTGTATAAAAGCCGTCAAAGCCAAAGGAATTGACAGTTTGAAAAGTGATGATGTGATATCACCCTTGGTTAAATCAACATTTTGATCCATAAATCCTCCTATGATGATAATATTTTACAACTTAATTTTAAAATTATCATTAAAAAAGGAAAGGGGCTGTTGCAAAATAGATAAATCGTTCCTATATCATTCGAGCACCCTCCCAGAAAGGTCTCTGTCAGCCGACTGGCTAATTACCTCCCTGAGCCGGCGGGCTAAACCTCAAACTTTCTGGGAGTGCACTCCAATGATGGAACGTTAGATATCTATCAATTTGCAACAGCCCCTTTCCTTAAATGCCCTTTGCTAGAAGAAAATATGGGCAAAGACTACTATTATTGGCAAGGTTATGATTGTCCTTTCCAAAAATAATATAAATAAATCTAGAAGTGAAACAGGCAAGTTAGAACCTAGTATCACAGCACCAGTTTCGGACATATATATTAATTGGGTTACTGAAACTGCTGCTACTATAAATCTTGTCATAGGGTTTGCTATTTCTGCTGCAAGTATGGATGGTACAACCATATCTGCAAATCCAACTACCATAGTCGTACTTGCTACTTCAGCTTCTGGGATTTGTAGAAGTTTAAGTAATGGCAAGAATGGCTTACCCAAAATTTGGAAAAACGGTGTTGCCTCTGAAACTATGAGAGCAATAGTACCTACTGCCATTATAATTGGCACAACTCCTAGCCATAGGCCTAGGACTGTTTTAATTGCACTTACAAAATAGTTTTTTACGCTGTTATTTTTTTCAGCCTTTTGTACTGCAAGTTGTAAGGCCCATTCATTTTTGCTAAAACCGTGAGGTATATTTTCTGCTTGAGCTTTGACTTCTTTGGTTTTGTACTTATCTTCTTTGCCAGCTAGAGGATATATCCTTGGCAATATCAAAGCTGCTACTATTCCTGCTACAGCAACTGTCAAATAAAATTTGCCAAAATAATCTGTTAGACCAACATTTTCCAAAACAACCAAGCAAAATGTGATTGATACCGCAGAAAAAGTCGTAGATATAATAGCTGCTTCTCTGGCTGTATAATATCCCTCTTCATACTGCTTATTAGTTAAGGTAACTCCAATAGTACCATCCCCAATCCAGCTTGCCAAACAGTCTATGGCAGATCTACCTGGTAGATTAAATACAGGTCTCATCACAGAGGTCAAAAACACCCCTATGTATTCCAACAGACCGAACTCTGTCAAAAAAGGTAAGACAAATCCAGCGACTAAAAATATTGTAAATAGACCACCTATCAATTCATACAAGATAAGTCCACCAGTATCAGGACCATACACTATATCTGGGCCCACTTTAAAGGCTGTCATAAGACCTAGGATAAGACCTATAAATCTTACTAAAAGCCAAAAATTAGAAATATCTGCTGCATTTTTTAAAACTTCATTATTTTCTATAAAAATTGGTTTAGAAATCTTATATATAAGAGCAAGTATGCAAGAAATGAATATGCATATCAAAACTAAAATATATATAGGAATAATAGAATCGATACCACTATTAACAGCCTTAGAAAGCACTGAAGCCATAACAGTTGATGATCCATCTTTTTCAAAAGGAGTCATTAGAAGTAGCACTCCTATAATAGAAGGAATTATAAACTTCAAAATCCTCTTTAGTGTCAACTTTTCCTTTTTGATCCCTTTACCATTCGGGTTATCCACTTAAATTACCGCCTTTCAAATTTCGCTTAATATATTTATTCCCAATTTGCAAAGAATTTAATAATTAATAAGCTTATACATAGTATAATGGGAAAAATATAAGGTCTTCAATTTCGTTAAATTTTAGACCTGCTATTGTAAGTTTACTCGAAATTGAAAAAAAAGCTGCTATTATGCTAAAATATTTGTATATATATTATGATTATTCCCAAAAAACGTAACATTAAATCCAATATAAAAGCTAATATGAGGTTGTAATTTGCCTATAATTTAAGATAAGTAAATCAGTAGACTTCTATATTTATAAGATATAAGCATATGAATAATTATAAATTAATGGCAAATTCCATAAGATAAAATAAAACTAAGAATACGAATAAATATACATATTATTTGTAGACTTAACAATGCTTTTCTAGAACCTATATTAATCTAGATCAATAGTTCATTAAATTTACTATTATCATGATGGAATTTAATGCCTAACTTCGAATAAAAAATATTCTATTTAGTATCTATACATCCTATATTATTACAATTTATGCGATAATATTTCCCTTATATTTATTTAGATAGTATAATCACTAAAAAGTATGAGGAAATAAGAATGAATGCTGATTTTAAGATTGATGGGAAAGTTTTAGAAACGGACAGATTAATACTGAGAGCTTTTGAGGAAGATGACTTGGATGATTTTTATGAGTATGCATCTGTTCCCGGCGTTGGTGAGATGGCTGGTTGGAAGCACCATGAGAATAAGGAAGAATCCAAAAAAATTTTAGATATGTTTATAGAGGGAGATAAGACATTTGCTATTTACCATAAGAACGATAATAAAATTATAGGATCTATTGGCATAGAAAAATATGGAACAGAAGAAGAGCCGGTAGGATTTAAAAATTATATCGGTAGGGAATTAGGTTTTGTATTGAGTAAAGAATATTGGAAATCAGGTCTTATGAGCGAGGCCGTATTTAAAATAATTAATTATTTATTTAATACTTTAAACTATGATTTTTTATTAGCGGGATATTTCTCTGCCAACCTGGCATCCAAAAAGCTCCAGGAAAAATGCGGATTTAAAGCTTATAAAAAAACAGTTTTTACTACAAATATGAATACCAAAGAAGCAGGCACGTTAAACCTTCTATTAAACCCTAAAAAAGATATAAAATTTATTTTTGAATCTCTATAGTTTTTAAAATTAAAAGCGGCTACTACATTTTACGTTTTAGTGTAATAGCCAATTTTTAAATAGTCATTTATTTACTAGAAGTCTACCTTTTCGCCGTAGTAAGCTGCCTTGTATATTTTCTTGATATCTTCAGCTGATGTTTCTCTTGGGTTTGTTAGGGTACAAGCATCAGCGAAGGCATTTTTGCTCATTTGATCTAAAACTTCTTCGAAGTCTTTTTCTTCAATTACGGTGTTTTTTCCATCTTTGATATTTGCTGCAATTCCTACTGATGCATTTAATTTTCTGATTTCTTCTGCAATATCATCAATACCCAGTAATTTTTCTAATTCATCATATTTATCAGTAGATTTTCTATTGTAATCAATGATGTATGGTAGCATAATCGCATTGGCTTCTCCGTGGGTTAGGTGGAAGATACCGCCAATTTTATGAGCCATGGAGTGAACTATACCAAGTGATGCATTGGAAAATGCCATTCCTGCAAGGGTTGAAGCATCGTGCATTTTTTCTCTTGCTTCTAAGTCTTCTCCATTGTCATAGGCCTTCTTTAGGTTTTCAAAAACAAGTTCTATAGCTTTTAATGCATGAGGTGATGTGTAATCATCGGCACTTGTTGAAACGTATGCTTCAACTGCATGGGTCATAACATCCATACCTGTTTGAGCTGTGATAAGTGGAGGCATTTTGGATGGGATTTCTGGATCAACTATAGCCACATCTGGAACAAAATCTGCGTGAACTAGTGGGTATTTTATCTTATTTTCTGTATCTGTGATTACAGAAAATGCTGTTATTTCTGATGCAGTACCTGATGTTGAAGCAATACAAGCCATCTTCGCCTTGTTTCTTAGTGGGGGATTTTCAAAATTAGCAAGCTTAGCAAAGTCATAGCCTGGATGTTCGTAATAAACCCACATAACCTTAGCAGCATCCATTGCAGAACCTCCACCTAGGGCAATAATCCAATCAGGACCAAATTCTACCATCTTTGCTCCACCATCTTTGCAAGTTTTGATAGAAGGATCAGGTTCTACTCCATCGATTATTTGAACTTCCATTCCACCCTCTTCAAGGATTTCCTTGGCTTTGTCTAAAAATCCAAATCTCTTCATAGAAGATCCGCCAGTAACTATAGTTGCCTTTTTGCCATCGAGCTCTTTTAGGTAGTCTAGGGAATTTTCACCATGAACTATTACTCTTGGTACACTGTAAACTTTCATTGCCATAATCTTTCTCCTTTTGTTAATTTATTATTTATCATTATTTTATGCTAAGATATCTTGTTTGTCAATCAATAAACAAGTTTAAATTTTGGAGAAAAAAAGAGCAAGCCATGCTTGCTCACTCCTATATTACATTGTACCATCAATATATTTTGCTCTTAGTTTTAGGGCAGATGGGCATACTGCTATGCCGCCTTCTCCTGTTTCTCTTAGGCCGTGTGGTAGGCTATCTCCTACTCTCTTCATAGCTTCTACTGCTTCGTCAAATGTTACATACATAGTAACTCCAGCCATAGCCATGTCAGCACTTGCTAGGGCGTTCATTACGCCGTTTGCATTTCTAAGGTTACACGGGAATTCTACCATGCCTCCGATTGGGTCACATACGAGTCCCATGATGTTTAGTAGGGCACAAGTTGCAGCTTTTTCTTGAGTTTCTATGTCATATCCACGAAGGTATACTGCTGCAGCTGCTGCCATTGCTGCTGCTGATCCTGTTTCTGCTTGGCATCCACCTTCAGCTCCCGCAAAGGTTGCATTGTCAAATATTACTTGGCCAATTTGGGTTGCTACTAGCATAGCTTCCATTAGTTTTCTATCGTCATAACCATATTTATGATACATAGTCATAAGTGTTGCAGGAAGTATTCCAGATGCACCTGCTGTTGGTGCAGCGACTATCCTACCCATGGCTGCATTTACTTCGCTTGTTGATAGGGCCATAGCCATAGCTTTTGCTGCAGTTTCTCCAAGTATTGATTCTCCTCCCAGGAAGTAATCATTCATTGTTTTAGCATTGCCACCTGTCATTCCTGTTACTGATGTTACAGCTACATCAAGGGCCGCGTGTGAAGATTCTTTCATTATGTCAAGTGTTCTTTGGAGTCTGTCAAATATTTCTTCTTCAGTTTTTTTAGTATTTTCTACTTCATCCTTTATGGATAGTTCCCACAAAGTTAAGTTTTCTTCTTGGCATCTTTCTTTTAATAATTCAAATTTTGTAAGCATAATTTTTCCTATTGTAAGTATTTAATGAAGGTAAAATCTTTACCTTTTCTAATTAATTCCAATACATCTTCTGTTAGCGGCTCGTCTAGTTCGCAAACAAGCATCACATTATCCCCTTCTTTTATGGTTTTCATTAGGTTAATATTGTAACCATGGTCAAAGAGTATGCTTGAAACAAAGGCAATTATGCCCTTTTGTTCTCCATATGACATAAATAGGGTTGGTTTGTTTGCATAGTATTCAATCTTGTTGCCATAAATTTTTGTGATAACTATTGCGCCGCCACCGATTGAGGATCCTTCTATATCAATTGGGCCCCTTCCGTCAGGGTATTTGAAAATAATCCTTACTGTGTTTGGGTGTACATCGCCAAGGTCTGTTTCTATGAAGTCATAAGCTATGCCTTGTTCTTTTGCATATTCAAAAGCATTGATAATTCGATCATCTTCTGGTCCAAAGCCTAAAACTCCACCAACCAAGGCTCTATTTGTACCGTGGCCCTTGTAGGTTGCTGCGAAAGATCCGTGCAAATAGAAAGCGACTTCATTAAAACCTGGCTCAACAATTTTTCTTGCTACATTTGCTATTTTACAAGCTCCTGCAGTATGCGAAGAGCTTGGCCCAACCATTACTGGGCCTATGATATCGAAAATTGACGCATTTACTGTCATATAATCTCCTTTTATGTTTTGATAAAGAAAGGTAGCAAACATAGTTGTGCTACCTTCTTTTAATTTGCAAAGGCTAATTTTTTCTATCTTGGATTTTCAACAACTGGTGCTGGTGTCCAATCCTTATTGCCTAAGATTACTCTATTATAAAATTTGTCTACTGCTACTGCTAATGCAACGTCACCTGAGATGTTTGCTGCTGTACCAAATGAGTCTTGGGTTAGGTATAGAGATATCAACAAACTTGCCATTGCTGATTCTGGTGAAATACCTACTATTGGTAAGAATGGCAATGCACTCATAACAGCCCCACCTGGTGCTCCTGGTGCAGCTACCATAGCAACACCCAAAGTTGCGATTAATGAAAGCATTAATCCAAATGAGTGTGGAAGGTTGTACATGTATAAAATTGTAAATACACAACCTGTGATTGTAATCATAGAACCTGGCATGTGTACTGTAGCTCCAAGAGGCACAACGAAGTCTGAGATTTCACGGCTAACACCGTTGTTTGCTGCACATTGTAAGTTTACTGGAATTGTTGCAGCTGATGATTGTGTACCAACAGCTGTCATATATCCCTTTATTTCATTTTTCATCATAGCAAATGGGTTTTTGCCTGAATAAGAACCTGAAATTATAAACATTAATGTTATATAAAGTAGGTGTAGGGTTACTATGCATAGGAATATTCTCCAGAATATGCTTAGTACTGCAAAAACTGATCCAGAGTGTGCCATATCTGCGAAGTTACCTAGAATGAAGAATGGAAGAACTGGTACAATTGCTAGTTCAAGAACTCTTACAATAATTAAGTTAAATTCAGAAACCGCGTTATAAATTACTTCACCCTTGTGATTTTTACGTAACCAAGAAATAGAAATACCCATCATAAATGCAAAAATTAAAGCACTTGTTACATCAAAAAATGGTGTTATTGGAACTGTGAAATATGGTTCAAGTCCATTTCCCTCTGAAGCTGTAATAGCATCTACTTGAGCCGAAGTAATGAATTTTGGAAATATATTGCTAGCCATAATGTATGATAAGCTTCCAGCTACTAATGTAGAACAATATGCTATTAATACTGTTATACCCAATAATTTACCTGCGCCTTCACCAAGATCTGCAATACCCTTGGTAACGAAAGCTAAAATCATTAATGGAATAATGAATGATAAGAATGATCCGAAGATCTTAGAAAATGTTACAAACAATCTCGTAAATCCAGCTGGCATATATGTGCCTATTAGGATACCGAGAACGATTGCAACGATTAGTTTTGGAACAAGTCCGATGTTTTTTAAACGTCCCATAAAATTCTCCTATGTATATTATTATGTAAACCTTTGCAACTAAATTATAACCTATTCTTCATAAAATTAAAATAGTAAAACATAAATTTTTTCAAATTTATATTTTATTGTTCTTTTCTCCTACAAATTCTAGAGTTCATCTAGTCTTCAGTTATAACTTAGAGCTATATTATATATTATAAAAACGTTTTTTGCAATACTTAATATTAAGGTTTTACAAAATTTTAACTATTTATTTCTGATCATATAATAATTAGACAAGAAAAGCCTATCCTTAATGACCTCTCCATTAGTTTGAGATCTCGAATAGGCTTTTTGCATCTATATAATTTTTAAGTCACAAATATTATTTACAATTTTTTTGGTATCTTTCTTCAGCTACATCCCAGTTTACAACTTTCCACCATTCTTCTAGGTATTTAGCTCTTGCATTTTGGTAGTCTAGATAATAAGCATGTTCCCAAACATCGTTGCCTAGAAGTGGAGTTTTGCCGCAAAGAATTGGATTATCTTGATTTTTTGTAGAGATAACTTCAAGACCTTCTTCACTTACAACAAGCCATGCCCAACCTGAACCAAATTGACCCTTGCCTGCTTCTTCAAATTCTTTTTTGAATGCATCAAATGATCCAAATTTTTCTTCAATTGCTGCTTTTAATTCACCAACAGGTTCACTTGATCCACCTGGAGTCATTGTATCCCAAAATAGGTTGTGGTTTAAAACTCCGCCAAGATTGTTGATAAGCTTTTGCTTTTTGTCAGCATCATCTGTAATATTTTCTATATCCTTTAATAGACATTTTGGACATGATTTTTCTTCATATCCTGTGCCTTCCAAAAGTTTATTTGCTGTGTCAACATAAGCTTGGTGGTGTTTGTCGTGGTGGAAGGTCATAGTCTCTTTTGATATGACTGGCTCTAGTGCATTATATTCGTAAGCTAATTTCTTAAGTTCTAGCATTATATAAAACCTCCTAGTGGTTTAATTTTCATTTGTACTTATTTTATACCCACAACTGATAATGAAAATCATTATTTATTATTATAATTCACTAGTCCACTTGCTTCGTAGTGCAAAACTGGTTCTTGATCAGGGTCATAGGCAGTTAATTTATAGGTCACAAAGCCATCAATACCCTCACGTCTGACTTTCTTTTCAGTAATTTCTACCTTTATATCATAAAGAGTATCTGCATATACTGGCTTTATCCACTGGCCACCATCTAGCCATGCGCCAGCCACAAGTCCATCCATATCTATGCCTGTTTTTACCCATTGCCCCCAAAAGGCCATATTTGCAAAAGAACCTGGGGCTATGATCCTACCAAACCTGGATTTTGCCGCAGCCTCTTTGTCTATATGAATAGGTCTTGGGTCGTATTTTTTGCCATATTCTATAATTTCTTCTTCTGTAAAAGATATTGGTTCAATTTCTTCATCAAAAATCATACCTACTTTATAATCTTCAAAATACATATCTTCACCTCTTAGGAAATTTTATACCCAATTTGCAAATAAATATCCATATATTTTTGCATACTAAAAGCACCCATAAAGGGTGCTAAAGTTAAATATATTGACTTAATACTATAGTCATTATTATAGGGCCAAAAATGACAGTTGCTACAAGGCAAAATACAAATGAATTTTGAGAGAGCCAAAATGACCTATAAGCAATTGCTTCTAAAAATAATAACACGGCTAATATTATGTAAGATTTACCTACATTTTTTCCTAATTTTATCGGGTCATCTACTTTTTCAATATTGATTCCATTTAATAAGTGGAGCATTTTTGTATTATAGAATTTTATTCCAAGTATCAAATATGTAAGACCTAATATCACTGTCATAACTACCATAACAAGCCTCCTTATTATTAACTATAATTTACCTAATTTTAAGATTTTAATAAATAATTATTTAATCTCCCAAGCCACAGTAACTTCTTGTTTTAATCTCCAGAAATCGTGAGCTTCCATGGTATTTTTCTTTGAATAAAATGGATCGTTGATGTAGAACTTGCCATCTTTGTAGGAATCAATTACCATATAATGGCCATTATTTATAAAATAACCATTGCCTACCCTTACAATGATAGGATTCTCTTTTAAGGCTTGAATAAAGGCTTTTTCATTTACCGTTACTGGATAAGATTTTAGTCCATAATTTTCTGGGCCCTCAATTAGATATTGCCAATCTGTTCCATTCCATGCTGTATAAGGTCTGGCGTCTATTGCTGTAGTTGTAGGATATATGTCGTTTCTGTTTAATTTTCTATTTAAAACCATGGCCATGGCTGTTGGTCCACAAGCGTATGCTCCAAAATTACCTGAGGCATAAGGCCTGTATTTCCACCTAGGGTCGTTTTGTGTAAAGTATGGAGTTTTACGGTTTAGGTACTTGCTAAATCCTCCTCTAAAATATCCCCTTGTTCCAGCTTGAGCTGGGTATCGGTTAACTTCACCAATATATCTTGCTACACCGTTTCCATCAGTTCTATATCTCTTGTGATTAAAAACTTTTTCTACATTTCTTTGTTTTTCTAAAGTCAATTCATGGAAGATATAGGTCTTTCCATTTATAACTTGAAGGCCTTCAGCTGGTTTACCATCTGAAAAATAATACTTATCTCCAACCCAACCTTTAGGGAAATTTCCATTTGATTTGGAAGCTTCTCCGTATTTGTTGAAATACCACCATTGGTTGTCGATTTTTTTGTATTGGCGATTATAGATTTTACCAGCGTTATCAAAACCATAAGTCATACCATCAATTTTTTTAAGACCCTTAGAATATGTACCGTTGGAATTAAAATATCCTAGCTTACCATTATAATAATCCCAACCTACATAGTGGGCTACTCCATTGTCCGCAGTATGGATTTTGTCAAAACCTTCATTTATTATCTGATTTCTAAGCATGAGTCCATCGATTTTGTCAAAGTAAAACCTATTGGTGCCTAAATCATTTAGTCCTCTTAATAAATTTCCTTTATCATTAAAGTAGTAAGATTTATCACCAAGACCCCTCCAGCCTTTTTGGGCAGCTTCTGTTAGCTTAACACTAGCATCGCTTCCTGCTTGGTAGGTCCCACCATCTGCAATAAATGTTTGATCAACTGCTAGATTGTAATCTCTATTAAAGAAATATTTTCTGCCATAGATGTCTTTTAGGCCTTGGTAGGCCTTGCCATCTTTGCCAGCGTAGTAAATCTTACCTCCAACAGATGCCCAGGTATCTTTAGCCTTGGACTCTTTTCCATCTACTACTTGGTATATTGTGTCATTTTTTAGTTTGTAAGTGCTTTGACTTTCCTCTTTTTCTTCAGCTATTTCATTATTTTCTTCTTTATCCGGTTTTGTATCTGGACTTTGGTAATCCTCTTTAAGCAAAGGCAAAAGCTCATCTAGATTTATGTCTTTATAATATACAAGCGGAGCATTTTCGGATGAATCTTCTGAGAATTTACTTATTTCATCTTTGCCATCTAGGTCTTCTTCCAATCCAGAATCAGAAATGTTATTAGTTAGCAAGATATTTTTATTTGCTAATTTTTCTACATTAGTATCTGTGATTTCTATAGTTTCATTTATATAATTATTATCTGTGGGAGATGTGTCAGCGGCATTTGCTACATTTGTATGCAAAAATGCAGATAAGGATATCACCGCACATAAAGTAAGAATTTTTTTATTAGCCATTATAAACTCCTTTACAATAATCTCCTTTAATTATATAATGCTTTATTCCATTAATCAACAAATAAAAAATGCACATATAAATGTGCACCTTTTAGCTGTTTTTTGATGATTCAACAGCTTTTTTAATATTTTCTTTTAGTTTTGCTACTTGTTCTTCAGGAATAAGGGCTCCTTCTATTGGATCTCCTATAATATTTCCGTTCTTGTCTACTACTATAGTTGTCGGATAGGCAAATATGTTTTCTAGGTAGTCTTTCATTTCACCCTCATAGTCAACCGCAAGTGTTTTGTATGTTGGCTTTTTGTCAGCTATTATTCTATCGAAGGCTTCCTTGGTAGATTCATCGTAATTTACATCTGTACACATGGATAGGAATTCTACCCCATCTTCCTTGTTTAGCTCATCTGCCAGGTCGTTTAGCTCATCCATCTCGTCTATACAAGCTGAACATCCTGTAAACCATAGGTTGATTACTGTAGCATCATTTTTTGCAATATCTTCGTTAGTAAAATCCTTGCCATCTTGGTCTTTTGATGTGAAGCTTGGTAATTTTGTGATTTTTTCTCCATTTGTTTCTGGCTCGTCTATAGGAAGATTTTCCTTTACTACATTTGCACCTTCAGGCATAGATTCCATAGCCTCAGCTGGTGCAGTTTCTTCTTTTGTTTCAGTTTTATCTTCAGTTTCTGCTTTAGCTTCAGTTTTAGTTTCATTTTCAGTTTTCTCAGCTTTTTGATTGCCACAAGCTGTAAGCATTAGACCTGCTAATAAAATAGCATTAAATTTTTTAATTTTCATCATTTTCTCTCCTTTTTATCATTGAGGTTGATATGGCCTTAGTAGGGCAAGCTCTGACACAGTCATTGCATCTGATACATTCGCTATGGCAAGAATTTTTCCTAATGTCAACGTCCATCTTGCAAACTCTGGCACATTTGCCACAGTCTATGCATTTTGACTTGCTAACTTCCATTTGGTAAAAACTATACTTATTAAAGAAAGCATAAAATGCACCCAGTGGACAAATCCACTTGCAAAATGGCCTATAAAATATGGTTGATAGGATTATGGTCACTATCAAAATTCCTAGCTTCCAATTAAATAAGGCTCCCATGCCAAGTCTTAGTGAAGGATTTTTAAGTGCTAGGGGAAATGCACCTTCTAGAATCCCTTGTGGACAGATGTATTTGCAAAAATATGGAGGAATTACTTCGTACACATCTCTTAAGACAAGACCTAAGGCAATCACTAGGGAAAATAGGATTCCATATTTGATATAGCGAAGTGGCCAAAGTTTCTTAGTGGACAATTTTTTACTTGGGATTTTGTGGATCAAATCTTGGAAGAAGCCAAATGGGCAAAGAAAGCCACATATGAGTCTTCCAAACATTACTCCAAAAAATGCCATTATGCCAAACACATAGTATGAAAATCTATACTTTTTGTTGCCCATAACAGCTTGCATGGACCCAATCGGGCAAGCACCAGCAGCACCAGGGCAGGAATAACAATTTAATCCAGGAAGGCATATCTTCTTTGTTGGTCCAGTATAGATTCTCCCTTTGAAAAAGTTCGGTATATGTATGTTGTAAACTAGTGTCGCTATAGCTTGTATAATATGTCTGGGATTCATCTTATCCAATTCCAATACACTCCAAACATAGTTTCACCGCTTTGTGAAAGACAGTGTCTACTTCGCCACGACTTGCCCCATATACCATAAAGACTAGAGAAGTGACAAATATTAAATTTCTTATTATTTTTTTGTCAATTTTTTTCATATCATTACCTCTAGAATAATATTAGCAAATGAATTGTTAATTCCTTGTTAAGATTATTTGAAAGTAAGGATAAATTTACTTCCCTTTGGCTCGTTGTCCAAAACTTCAATCTTTGCACCTAGGGAATCTGCTATTTGTTTTGATAAGGATAGACCTATTCCAAAGCCTTCTCCGTTTCTTGATTTGTCTGCCTGATAGAATAGATCAAATATTTTCTTCTTTTGCTCATCGGTCATACCAATACCAGAATCTGCTATCTCTATTTTTAATTTATCATCAATAACTTTAGTTTCTATACTTATAAATCCACCTTGAATATTGTATTTTATCGAGTTTTCAATTATGTTAAATAGCAATCTCTGCAAGAGTGCATCATCTGAATTTATACAAAGATCTGTATTTTTTTCAAAGTTTACCCTTAAATCTTTGCTAGCTATTTTATCTTCTAAATCAAATAATATTTCATCTATCAAAGAATTTATGCAGACCTTGCTTATATGTGGTTCTTGGTTTTTGGAAAAAATCAGAACGGAATTTATTAGATTTGTAAGTTTTTCTAGGGATTTATCCATTTTCTCTACAAAGACCCATGTATCATCATCCATTTCTTTTCTCTTGAAAACATCCACCTGAGCCTTCATAACTGCAACGGGTGTGCGAAGTTCATGGGCTACATTTGCCGAAAAGTCTTTTTGTTTTTTGTAGTCCTTGTAGACCCTATCCATGAGACTATTAAAGCTTTCTGACAAATCCACTATCTCACTTGATCCATCTTCTATCAAAAGTTTTTCTGAAAAAGTTTCTGGCCTATCTATATCAACTTTTGCAATATTTTTTTGGAGATCCTTTAGAGGATTCAAAATTTTTGTAATAATAAAGGCAAAAATCAAAGACCCAGTCAATATCACAATGCCAGTTACTATAAATGTATAGATTTTAAAATCAGCTGATGATTGTAGGTGGGCATTATTTACAGTTACAACTATGGAATTTTTATAGCTAGGCATCCATTCTTCAATCTGCCTTAGCATAATCTCAGTCATTTCTATTTGCTTTTGATTAATCAAATAATTTGTTATAGTAATCATAGCAATAAAAATGATAACAACAGCAGCAATCAGCTTAAAAACAATGGATTGATAAAATTTCTCAGTTTTCATAAATTCTATAACCCTTGCCAATTATATTTTCGATTTTGTTCTCTCCACTGGCTTCTTTTATTTTTTTTCTAAGAGAAGACATATGGACTCTTACAGAATTGGAAAAACTATCAGCATTGGAATCCCATACATGGTCTATAAGCTCTTCGCTTGATACATACTTTTCCTTGTTCAAAAATAAATATTCTAAGATTCCAGTTTCTTTTTGGGTTAGATTTAATTTTTGATCTCCTACAAAGGCTTCACGGGTAGTCGTATCAAAAGTCATACCTCCAGCTTCTAGTATTGGAGCTTCTGTAACAGATTTTCTTCTCAAAAGTGCCCTCATTCTGGCATCAAGCTCCTTTAGATCAAATGGCTTTACCATATAATCATTAGCCCCAAAATCAAGACCCTTGACCCTATCATCTATATCAGAACGAGCTGTAAGCATTATGATATTAACTTCTTTGTTAAAGTCACGGATTTCTTCTAAGACTTCAAAGCCGTCTTTTTTTGGCAAATTGATATCCAAAACAATCACATCATAAGTCTCAACATATGCCATATCGATAGCTTCTTCACCGTCTGTCGCCTTATCTACCGCATAACCATACATAGTTAGACCTTCTTCAAGTAAATCTATTAAATCTAAATCATCTTCTACAACTAATACACGCATACTTACCTCCATTTTACAGATATTATATAATATCTTTTGTTAAATTTACATAAAAAAAATACCAGCTCTCGCTAGTAATTTTTTATGACTTTGCAAAATAAAATCCTACCATCAGTATACCCACTAATAGGTAATCAAAAATATCTATATCTGCCAATCCTGTTAAATCTAAAATTATAAGAAGGATAAATACAATTGCAAGTACAAAAGAAGTCAGTTTATAATCCATTGTAAAGTAGTTTAAGGTTATTTTATTCGGTGTTCTAGTTACTTGCTTTCCTATTTTTATATTATATTTTCTAAATAATTTTCTAATTATATCAGGCATATTTGACTCCTAGTTTAAATTTTAACATAGCCACGGAATCCTCTTGATGCATAGTAGGAATCAGCTCCATTGTGGAAGGTAAAGACTCTGCCATATCTCTTTTCACAAAAGCAAGCCCCACCCCTTGCCCTCAAGTCATCTTCAGTTAAAATCCATGACGATGATTTTAAATCAAATTCAAAAAGTTCTTGAAGAGCATAGTACTGGTCTTCATTTAGAAGTTCGATTCCCATTTTTTCTGCTTCTTCCATGGCAGATGAATTTGGAGCATTCTTCTTTCTTTTTATTCTAGCTTCCTTGTCATAGCAAAAGCTCCTGCGCCCCTTGGGAGATTCCTTGGATAGATCCACAAATACTAATCCAGAAAATATAGGCAAATCAACAAGATTAACCTCTCCACCAGTTTCTTCCATTAGACACAAAGTTTCTAATAACTTTTTGTTCTTTAATAATTTCTCTTCAACTTGATCCCAATTTGCCTTTGGATGAAGGTCGAAATTACTATCGAATCTTTCTTTTAGTATTGAAATTAATTTGTCTTTCATAATTATCCTTTGTAATTGTTCTATTATTCACTTGTTAAACTCTTAGGAGATTATTAGGAATGATATAAAGATTTTCATAAGTAATTATCAAAAAATAATACCTTATATTTTTCTGATAGTTCAAATATGTACCGTTGGACCTCGGGGGATAGGAATTAGGGGTATCTAGCCCGTCCGGCTGACAGAGGACAGACCCCTTTTTCCTACGGAAACTCGCTTTATTCAAAGCTCTTTCGTGCTACCGCACTGAGTTTCCGGGTTAAACAGCCGAAATCAACGGCTGTTTAACTCCCCCGATCCCCCTATACCTTCTACACCCCCTCCGCCACTGCGTGGGGCAATGAGCAGTAGAAGTTTGCTTCGCAAATTCTTCTTAACTATTAACACATTACTTAGTTCATCGATAATATCAATTGACTATCTGATTTCTCCCGATTCGAATGAAGAAACTATAAAAAAACTCTATCTATATATTTATGATATTTCGTTCTTCTCAGGTAGGTACTTCCAATATTTTTTTGGCATATTAGATACCATCAATTTTTGGTTTTTTCTTTCCTCAATCCCTATGGCCTTATAAAACCCCTGCCAGGCGTCTTTAAATAATTCTTCCTCTTTACTATCTACCCCATTCATATTAAGTATTTCTACTATCTCCCAAGATCCCTTTTCGCAAAGACTTGCCTTCTTTCGATTCTTATCATATATGATAAATTTCTCATTTGGCATTCTCGATAAAAAATGTGGAGTCAAGTGTTCTATGATGTCATTTTCCGGCTCTATTTCTGCTAATAAATAATTTTCTTGGATCTCCCTAAATCTTGCTAGGCCCTTGTAGGTATGAACCTCGTGGTTGAAATTTCTTAATATTTGTCTAAATTTTACAGCGGCTTTTTTGGATGATCCCAGGTATATTCTGCCATATACCAGGCAGGATTTGATTGTGATAGCTATGGTTTCTTCTTTTGTGTCATCTTTTGACTTAAAGACTTTGTAGACATCAGATAAAAATTCATCTCCTATGTTATCTTTTATAGACATTAGGACTCTTTGAGCTTCTGGCAAATTTGTTTCTACAAGCTCACTTTGAAGAAAGTTTACTTGCTCACTTTCTTTTGAGATCTCACATTTGACTATTTCATTATATTTTTCAAATATTACAGTCATTAAACCGTCAAAGGTCCCATCGTAATTGTAAATCATGGAAGCTGCCTATCAAACATTGATAATTGTTGGTAATTTGAATTGTCTGGAGCTCTCATCATATCCCTAAGGTCCTTTCTATTTTTAAAACGTAGACCTCTATAGACTCCATTTACTAGGATGAAATGTTGGGCACGTTTGGTTGATATTTTCATTTGCTTTAGATTGTCATAGGATAATCTGTGAAATTTACGAGCAGCGATAATCCTATTAGCATAGGTTCTACCAAAACCAGGAACTTTCATCAGTTGGTCATATGTTGCAGTATTTATCTCTATAGGGAATCTTTCAATATTATTTATCGCCCAATTAGTTTTGGGATCAATTCTTAAATCTAAATTCGAATCTACCACTGATAATATATCATCAGCGGCAAATCTATATCCACGCATGAGAAAGTCAGCCTGGTATAGCCTATGTTCACGCAAGAGTGGAGCCTTATCAATTCCTTGAGTCCATTTTGACTTCACTACTGGTACAAAACCCGAATAATAAACTCTCTTTAAAGAATAGTTTTGGTATAGATTCTCACTAGCCTTGATAATTTCGTAATCACTTTCCCTATTTGCTCCAATTATCATTTGAGTCGTTTGACCTGCTGGAAGAAACTTAGGTGTGTGGGCAAACTTCATCCTATCAGCTCCATAAACCATTAGTTCGTTTTTTATATGATCCATTGGACGGGTGATATCTGCTATTTTCTTCTCTGGTGCTAGTTCAGATAGAGCTTTTTGGGTTGGAAGCTCAATATTTATAGACATCCTATCTACGAGTAAGCCCATTTTTCTTAGCAAATCGTAGCTTGCACCAGGAATTGCCTTCATGTGTATGTATCCATTGAAATTGTAGGTATTTCTCAGCAAATCAGCAACTTTGATTAATTGTTCCATGGTATAATCTGGATTTCTAATTATGCCAGATGATAAAAACAAGCCTTCTATATAATTTCTGCGATAAAAATTCATAGTAAGATTTGCCACTTCTTCTGGGCTAAACGTAGCCCTTCTCGTTTCATTATCCCTACGATTTATGCAATATTCACAATTATATATACAAGAATTGGTCATTAAAATTTTGAGCAAGGAAATACATCTACCATCTTCAGACCATGAATGGCATATGCCACCCATTGACCCATTACCTAGTCCTTTATTATGATTTTTTCTATTAGATCCACTAGATGAGCAAGATACATCATACTTAGCCGCATTAGCTAGAATCTCGAGTTTATCCCTTAATTTCATTCTATATTTCCCTAAACTTATATAATTTCAAAAATCTTTTCTAGTGGGTCTACTATACTATACCAGTCATTAATTGTCTAGTTATTATCTACAATTGTCATTTAATTTTACTCATGCAAATAAGATGTTAATGTTTTTTGCAAACGGGTATAAAAAGTAGAAATAAAGGAGGTTTTATGAATGTGAAAAATTTACAAAAGACCTTGTTAGCCCTATTAGCAATCCTCACTTTTGCTGCTTGTTCAAAAGATTTAGATAAATCTACCGATACTTCTACAGAAATTGTAAGTGAAGATAGTAAGCAAAGTGAAACTAATGATGAAAGTTCAAATAAAACAAATAAAGAAGCCAATACAAATGATGAAGGCAAAGAAGATACAGCCGATGGAACCAATATGATTGATGATGGAACGTACACCTCTAGTCTCGAGCCAGGCAGAAATGGAGAAAGAGAAGCTGACGGGTCTTGGGCCAATGTTTACGACATGGCTATAGATAAAGATATGTTAATTGTCAAAGGAAGCTTAGACTTTTTCTCAGATGATGATACTAGCAGTGAAGCAAAGCCTTTAGAGAATCAGGTCAATGTCTTTAAAATTGACGATGCTACTCAATTTACAACCCAAAGCAATTCAAGTACTGAGACAAATACCCATTCCAAAGAAGAATTCTTAAGTATGTACAATGAAACTAAGGACGAGCAACTTGCTTTATTTGTACAAGTTGCGGATGGTAGGGTAATTGAAGTTCATATGGGTTTGAAATAAAACTATTATAAAAAGGAGAAAATAATGAAAAAGAAAATACTAATGACTGCGGCTTTAGCACTTGCCCTAGCTAGTTGTGGCAATGCAACAGAATCAGAACAGACAAGCGAAAATACTAAAATGGCGACCAAGGAAGCTATTGTAGAGCCAATGGAATATGAAAACGAAGCTATTGCAGATAGTGAAAATCCTGAAAAAAATATAGAAGAAGATGCTAATGATACTACTCCTGATGATTCAAAAGAAGAATCAGAAGTAGGCGATAAGATGATTATAGAAGAACGTGATGGAAGATATTTTTCAACCCTAATGGCTTCAAAAAACGGAAAACGCAGCGAAGACTTCGACGCTGGATTTGTATCAAATCTAACAATAGAAGATGATGTACTCACCGTAGATGGTACCATTGATTATTTGGTCGATCTAGAAAACACAGAAGATGTCGAAAAATATGACAAGGGGTCTTTCCATTTTAACTTAAGTCCTGATGTTAAACTTCAATCAGCAGGCGGAGACCAAGAACCTACAGTCTATACTAAAGAAGAATTCTTACAATTCTATGAAGATGTCAAAGACTCTGGACTAGCCCTATTTATTGATGTAAAGGATGGCATAGTTACCTTAGTATCAATATCTTCATAAAATAAATTCTCTTCAAAATATTTTCTTATAGCTAAATAAGGGTAAAATATATAACAAGGAGAATATTATGAAAATTAGTAATAAAATTTTATTAACTGCAATCTTGGCAGTAAGCCTAGCATCTTGTACAAACTCCGATTCAGGAGAAAATGTAAGCGATGAAGCAGTAGCTAGTATGGAAAACACAAACGAAGAAAAAGATGTAGAAGCTGAAGAGACATCTAACGATGCTAATAACGAAGTTATCGAAATTGAAGATAAGGCAGAAACTGATGAAAAAGCTGATGATTCAAAAGCAGAAGAAAAGACAGTAATAAATGTCAAGAATCAAAATAAAGAAGAAAA
This sequence comes from Anaerococcus urinomassiliensis, assembly GCF_900128425.1. NCBI lineage: Bacteria > Bacillati > Bacillota > Tissierellia > Tissierellales > Peptoniphilaceae > Anaerococcus > Anaerococcus urinomassiliensis. The sequence continues at coordinate 11,619 of NZ_LT635781.1, read as the reverse complement.
AAAAGAAGATTCTAATAACGAAACTGCTGATGATTCACAAAATACAAGCGAAAGTGAAGAAGATATGGACAACCAAGACCAAGACGGAGTTTATTTTTCAAACCTAGTTGCATCAAAGGGCGGAGAACGTGATAGCGACATGGGGCTTGCTACAATTTCTAGTATCAAAATCGAAGAAGATACACTAATAGTAGAAGGCACCATGGACTACAGAGAAGATCCAAATTCTGAAGAAAGTCCAAAAGAGCTTGAAAAAAAGACATACAAATTTAAATTTAACTCTGATACCAAGTTCCAAGCAGTGGGCGGCCTAGCCGAACCAGAAATATTTACTCCAGCAGAATTTATTGAATACTATCAAGGTATAACAGATTCTGGCCTAGGACTAAATATCGAAGTAAAAGATGGAATAGCAAGTACAGTTTCCTTTGCTTCATAAGTTAAAAGTGATGATAGATAAAAATCTACCATCACTTTTTTAATCCAAATCTTCTCCATTTGATGCAATAACTTTTTTGTACCAATCAAATGATTTCTTTTTGCTTCTTTTTAGACTTCCATTTCCAGAGTCATCTCTATCAACATAGATAAAGCCATATCTTTTCTTCATTTGTCCAGTTCCTGCTGAAACCAAATCTATTGGCCCCCATGTTGTATAGCCCAATAAATCTACACCATCAATTTCCACTGCATCCTTCATCAGCTTTATATGCTCTCTTAGATAATCAATCCTATAATCATCTTCAACATATCCTTTTTCATCAGGCCTATCGATAGCACCAAGACCATTTTCTACTATAAATAATGGTTTTTGATATCTATCGTAAATATCATTCATTACTTTATAATAATATTACAAGCCTTTACTTATAATCTCCCACAAGAAGTGAGAAAGCAAAGTCATATCCTGCTCTTATTGCCACATTCATAGACTTTACATGGGAAAATTGGGTGGAATATATTACTGTTATTTCTGGGTTTTCTTCTCTTGCTATGTTGACTAGATTATTTACCAAGTATGAAGTCACATTTTTATATTTAGGAGACTTATCAAATTTCTCTACTCCTATTTCCCACAAGTATTTTGAGTTTTGATTGGCGCCTGCTATTGCTATAAGCCTTTCATTATCATAATAGGCTAGGGCAAGTCTATCTTTCCAAATTCCATCATCAAAGCTAAAGGCATGTTTAGTTACGCCTTTAAATTTTATAAAGTCTTCTTCTTTTATCCTAGTAAATTCATATGGACTATCTATTTTCTTAAAACTTCTACTTGGTCCCATAATTGGAGCCATATTTTTTAGGGTCATCTTGTGATTTTTAAGGATATCTTGTAGTTTTATAAGATTGGGAACTTCCATAAACCACTCAGCTGGGTAGTCATTGTATTCCCTTTCTAGTTCTTTAAGTAAATTTTTATCAGAAGAGCGAACTAGCAAGGAATTGCCCACGCAATTAATGGAAAGTGGATGGCGATTGTAGGATAAGAAACTATCATCGTAGTCATTTAAAATAAAATGATTTTTTCCATCTAATAAATTTTTATTTCCAAAGTCATTTTCTAATTGTTTTACTATATTATTATCCATAGGCTAATTCCTCACATAAAAATGGCTGGGATAGTAGGACTCGAACCTACGCTCTCCAGAGTCAGAATCTGGTGCCTTACCAACTTGGCTATATCCCAACATGTATTATAATTAACAATTATATCACTTATCGACTGACTATTAAAGTTTTTATTAAGACTAGGCTTATATTCTAATTTTAAGAAGTTTTAAAAGTATAAAAGGTAAAATTATTATAGCGGACTTTTTATTAGGTCTTATTTTGTACATAGTAAATAACAGCATTAATTATTTACTTAAAAATTAAATATAGATAAAAATAATCAATGATTATGGAGGGTATATGTCAATTAATTATTTTATCAAATTATTGGGAGGTCTGGCCCTGTTTTTGTACGGGATGGCCATGATGAGCAAGGGATTGGAGCTTGCCGCAGGTTATAAGCTTCGTGTCATTATTGAAAAGATGACATCCAATTTCTTTAAGGCGATCCTTGTTGGGGTGATAGTAACCGCCATTATCCAATCATCATCTGCTACAACTGTCATGGTTGTAGGTTTTGTAAATGCGGGCTTGATGAATATCTACCAAGCCGTTGGGATAATCATTGGCGCAAATATTGGTACAACTATCACCGGTCAGCTAGTAGCCTTAAATATTTCTACCATTGCTCCGATAATAGCCTTTGTATGTTTCGTATTGAATACTTTTTCTAAAAAAGAGAGGAAGACTTTTTTAGGACAAGCTATTATGGGACTTGGGTTTCTATTTATGGGTATGGAATTTATGAGCACGGCCATGGAACCACTAAGGGATTATCCTGGTTTTGTCACACTTATGACCAAATTTCAAAATCCTTTCCTAGGAGTTTTGGCTGGTACACTTATAACTGCTCTTATCCAATCATCATCAGCATCTCTTGGTATCTTACAGGCTATTGCTAACCAAGGTGTATATACATAGTGTTTGGCTTTAATATAGGAACTTGTATTACATCAGTCTTATCTGCACTTGGATCATCCAAAAACGCAAAGAGGACAGCTCTAGCCCACGTGCTTTTTAACATAATAGGAACAATAATATTCATTATTGTCGCTATGTTCTTACCAATAGATGAAATTGTACTAAGGCATTCTAGGGACTTGCCAGCGGCTCAAATAGCAAATCTACACACCTTGTTTAATATTGCAACGACTATAATTCTGGTTCCTTTTTCAAGAAAACTTGCAGAATTATCAGTAAAATTAATTCCTGGTAAGGACAAGGAACAAGAAGAAATGAGCTTACAATATATAAACAAAAACATAACTAAAGATGTGAATGCTACATTTACAGATGTTAGGGCTGAAATAAATAGACTCTTGGCCATAGTAGATCTTAATTACGAAGATTCAATGGATATCTTGGCGAAATTTGATGAGGATAAATACCACGATATTTTCCATAGAGAAAAAATTATCAACCACTTAAACAAAGAAATATCTGCTTTCATAATAGATGCTCTATCCATGTCTATGGATGAAGATACATCAGCCAATTTCGTATCTTATTTGAGAATATCAAGAAACCTAGAGAGAGTTGGTGATCATGCCAAAAATGTTGCTGAAGTTGCAAAGCTTAAGTCTGAACAAAAACTAGACTTCACAAACATAGCTTATGAAGATTTGTACACATTAAATGAATACACAATAAAAATGCTAAAGTCCTTGAGAGAAGACTTACCAAAAGATGAAAGAGTAAAAATAGTAAGTGACTACTACAAAATCGTAGAAAGAGATGTAGAAAAATGTAGATATGACCATATGCTAAGAATGAGAGAAAGACAATGCGATCCTGAAAGCGGCTTAGTATATGAGAAAACTCTAACAGCTTTGGTAAGGATATCTTCATACCTATTAAAAACAGTTAAAATATCTATATAAGACGGGGCTGTTGCAAAATAGATAAATCGTTCCTATATCATTCGAGCACCCTCCCAGAAAGTTTGGCCTCCCTGAGCCGGCGGGCTAAACCTCAAACTTTCTGGGAGTGCACTCAAATGATGGAACGTTAGATATCTATCAATTTGCAACAGCCCCTTTTTGTGCAAGCTTCTCTATCAAATATGGTTTATTTCTTAACATATCCCCACATATAATTCCTGCTATTTTATTTCATATTTTTGTTTATCTTTTTTATAATCGGGTAATTAAAAAATATATTTATCCGCTAAAGCAAATCGCAATTATTTGTTAATTAGATAAATATTGTTACAAAACTTATTGTAATATATGCATTTATAAGAGATAGCGAAAGGAAATTTTATGAAATACAAAATAAGCTTAGTCATAGCCATTAGCTTGGCCCTACTTACATCATGTAATAATCCAGCCGATCAAAATAATAAACAGGTTAAGGTGTCACAAAGTGAAACAAGTGAGGAAAAAACTGAAAATACGGCAGAAGATACCAATAAAGATAATAAAACAGAAAGCAAGGAAGCAAAAGAAGAAGAGTTAAGCAAAGAAGAATTATTTAGCAAATTAAATGAACTTTCTAGTTTAGAATCCTACAAGATTGAAACTAGATCAGAAAAAATAGCAAAAGCAAATTCTGATAATCCAGAAGTAATAAATTCCACCGATGCAAAATTAGAATATATCAAAGAGCCACATATCTACCATGCCCTATATCAGATTCACGATCCTGCTGTAGGTGAAATGGAAACTGAAACTTATCAAAATGGAAGAGTTGCGGTCACAAGGCAAGATGCTAGCGCTTGGATGAGAACTGAAATACCAGAAAATGAAACAAATGACGAGAACAATATTATAGTAAACGAACTTGATGATTATTACACAGTAAGCGAAACTGACGATTACTATCTTTTAGAGATAGAAACAAGTCCAGACAACCTCGAAGAAATTAAGGATTTGATAATGGGTGATGAATTTGAGCAAATATTTGATGGTGAGCTAACAACTATTAGAATTAACCACAAATTTGACAAGAAAACCCTTTATCCAATCAGCTATGACTTGGAGGCTGAGTCTATAAATGAAAATGGTGACATAACCCTATATAAAAATAATGATATTTATAAAGAGGTAAATGCAGTAGAAGACATTCCTATACCTGATGAGGTTAAGGCTTTGTTAGAAGAATAATATAGGAAAGGAAATGTTAAATGAAAGTTAAAAAGGAAATTTTTATATTGGCACTTGTCCTGTCGATTTTAACAGCTTGCAATATAAATAGTAACTCTACAAAAGAAACTAGCAAAGTTACCGCAAATGACACGGCAAATATAAAGACTAAGGAAGAAAACAGGAAAGATGATACGAGCTTAGAAGAATCAAAAGCTGATAATCCACAAGTAGATGATAAGAAAGAGCCAGATAAGCTAAGCAAAGAAGAACTTTTTAATAAATTAACTGAGGAAGGCAGCCTGGATTCTTACAAGATAGACACCACCACCAAGCAAATAGCTAAGGCAAATTCTAGCAATCCAGAAGAATTAAATGCTACCGAAGGTTATGTAGAATTTAATAGAGAAGCTAATATCTACCATTCCCTATATACTATATACGACCCTAGTGTAGGCCAAATGGAAATGGAATCCTATCAAGTTGATAATCTAATGGTTTATAGAAAAGATGATAGTGGATGGATTAAAACACAGATGACAGATGGAGAAGATGTTTACAATCTTTCAGATACTGATAAAAACAGTAATAAAATCTTTAAAGAGCTTGAAAAGTATTATGAGCTTATTGAAAATCCTGACGATTATACCATAGAATTAGAATCCAATCCTGAGAATATAAATGAAATGAAGGATATTATCATGAAAGACACATCAGGTCAAGTTTTTGTTGGAGAACTAACATCTATCAAGTCTTGGCACAAATTCCGCAAGGATAATATATATCCTATTTCTTATGATTTTGAGCTAGAATTTACCGATGAAAACGAAGACGTTAGGTTTATAAGCACACAGCTGAATACAAAGAAATAAATGAGATGAAAGAAATAAATATACCTGATGAAGTAAAGACGTTATTAGAAGAATAAAACAGAAGAGGATATTAAGATGAAAATTAAAATCGGAAAATATTTAATGCTATCCCTTACCCTGTCCATGCTAACAGCTTGTAGTGCAAACAACGAAAAAACTAGCCCTACAGAAGAAACAAGTGAAGTTACTGCAAATGACACAGCAACCACAGAAACAGATAAAACAAACAAGGAATATGAGGAAAATAAGCTAGAATCAGAAACTAAAAATCAAGTCGTCGATGAAAAAGAAGAAGTAAAAGAAGATGATTTTGAAAAAGAAGATAGTGTAGAAGAAAAGCAAGATGACGGTAAAGATTCAGCTGAAAAAGAAACCTTGTTTGACCAAATAAAAACAGAAAATGACAAAGTAAGAAAAGTCAATATGAAATCAGAAATTAAAAAAATAGACCCAGATAAGACTAATATACAAACATTTGATGCCGATGCCCTATATGGTGATGATTTGCTTATCATAAAAGCTGATACAATTTCTGAATCAAACGACGGCTACTACCAAGAGGTTAAGTTTGATGAAAATGACAACACTAAAGCTTACATTATAGAAAGACAAGCTGGCGAAGAAGAAACAACTGTCACAGAAGCAACAGTTGATACCTACGACCTTCAACCAGACTATCATAGGCTAATACAAGCTGTTATGGACTTAAAAGATAATCTAGAAGTAAGTGAAGATAATCAAACCATCAAGCTAATTCTCAAAGATGATGCAGAAGACGTTCTAAAATATATCGAAAACGAATACAACATAAAACTAACACTAGTAGAAGAAGATGAAATAGAAAAATCAATGGAAATAGAATTTGACAAAGAAAGCAAATTACTAAAGAGCATCCACCTAGAGCTAGATCCTCAAATAGACGAACTAGAAGGTCACAAAATCAAGATAGACTCTCAATTTGCAGGCCATGATTTTAATAACAATTAGATAAGTCTATACACTCTCCAGTATGGAGCTTTTGCAAATTGATAGATATCTAACGTCCCATCATTGGAGTGCACCCCCAGAAAGTTTGAGCTTTAGATCTCCGTCTGACAGAGGTCTTTCTTCTAGAGTGCTCGAATGATATAGGAAGGATTTATCTATCTTGCAACAGCCCATTATTATTAATCTATACTATATAAAACTACTAAGGCTTTCAAAGTTTTTTTAATAGTTATTTATATCTTTCTTAGAAAGATTACAATCTTTAAAAAATATAGAAAAAAAGGTGATGTTGCAGAATAGATAAATCTATTCTGCTCATCACTTTTTTTCTTGTATATCTGTATCAAGCCATTAATTTTTATAGAGTTTTTTAAGATATGAGTGAACTTTTCCACATTTTTCTTAAAAATAGGGTCACTTAATAGAGCTTATAAAAATAATGTTTTTTCTTAAGCAGCTTTGTATTTTATGATTTCTAAGTTTTTGTTTTCTATTTTGGATGCCAGTTTATTTAAGTTGAGCGCTATTGATAAAAGGCATATTTCACTTATTATATTTGCTTTTCCTCTATGATGGAATCTGTTGTAGTCTAGCCCTGATTTTATTTTAGAAAATGCTCCCTCAGCTTGGATTGATCTATTTAATCTTTCCTCTATTCCTTGGTCGGATATTATGTTTTCTAATGATTCTTTCCTATATTTTTGGAATGTTTCTGATATGTAGATGCCTTTAGTTTTTTGTCCATCTTTGTTCCAATGGAAACACCTGTAGATTTTTGTGGTTGTTACATATCCATTTTTTCTTTTTCTATATCTGTCATTGCATCTTATGAATTCTTTACCTTCTTCTGATATGTATTTGTCTTGATTTTCATCATATATTAGGCTTTGTTTAAATTCTTGTTCTTTTTTATATTTTCGTGTTTTTGATTGTTCATAGTTTGATGGCTTTATGTAGGATGTTAAGTTATTTTCTGCAAGATATACATAGTTTTCTTCGCTTTCATATCCTGCATCTGCTACTACTTTGTATAGTTTGTTTGGGTAACTTTTTAGTAGTTTTGTTAAGAATGGCTTTAGCGTATACATATCAGATGGGTGATGGGATACATTTTCTCCTATGATGAAGCCTGAGGCACTTGCTAGGTCCTCCACGAGCCGGACGGGCTAGTTCATTATATGCTGGCTTTAGTTGACCATTTCTCATGTGGTCTTCTTTCATTCTCATAAAGGTTGCATCATGGTCTGTTTTTGAGTAGGAGTTTCTGTAATCGCCCATTATTTCTAGATGTTTCTGGTAAGTTTCTAGTTTGCTTTTCCAATCTTTTAGCATTTCATACTCACGCTGAAGCTGATGTTTTCTTTTGCCTTGTCCAAATACAAAGTTGATTTTCTTTTCTATGCATTCTTTACTAACTTGATTAAATACTATTTTTACTACTTCTAATACTTGGCTTGCAGTTAGGTCTTTGTTTAAATTGAAGTGTTTTATTATTCTCATCCTTAGTTTTTCTTGCCACTTTTCTATGCTTCCTTTCCATACAAAGCTATATCTATTGGCGTAGGCTTCTATTTTTGTTCCATCTATGTATATACTTGATAGGTCTATCTGATTTTCTTCTATTAATATTTGGACCATTTCATTTAGTAGATTGGGGGTTAGATTTATTATTTTTTGTCTAAATCTATTTATTGTTGAGTGATCTGGTGGAGTTTGTCCATCAAGAAGATATTTTATTCTTAGATCATATTTGCATGATTTTTCTATTTCTCTTGATGTAAATATTCCTTCAGAGTAGCAGAATATTATTATTTGAAGCATTGTTACTGGGTTAACAGTAGGTTTTCTTCCAAATGATGAGTAGACTTTCTTTATTTCTGTTAGGTCTATCCTTTCAATTATATTTTTTACAAGCCTTAGTTTTATGTCATCTTGGATGTATACTTCGGTGTTAAAATTTAATTTTAATTGAATTGTATCATCAACTAGTGTAAAATTAGTTAATGATGATGTATTAATATTTTGTTTCATAAATACATTGTATCAGAAAAAGACGAGGATTTTTAGTTTCCTCGTCTTTTTTCTATGTTAGGACTTTTGCAACAGCCCCTTTAAAATTAAAAACTTACTATCTTAAGGAAGATCCTTGATTATAGCTAGAGTCTTCATTATTTGTATTTTTTCTTTTAATTTCGTATTCTTTTTTAGTCATTACATCGTCAACACGAACATTAACTTCAACAACTTTTAGTCCAGTCATTTGTCCAACAGATTGAGCTATATTTCTTTTTAACTCTTCAAATACTTTTGGAGCTGAATATCCATACTCTAAAATAATTGCGGCATCAATAGCAGCTTCTTTTTCACCAACTTCAGCTGTTATTCCCTTAGTTAGTGAACGTCCACCAAATTGTTCAGATATTCCAGAGAAGAAACCACCCTTCATATCTAATACTCCAGCAACTTCTTGACAAGCTATTGAAGCTATTTTTTCTATTACAGAACCGTCAAATGTAAGCTTTGATTCATGAGCTGGCTTATTATCTTCTTTGAAATTTTCTTGGAAATCATTTACAAATTCTTCCTTTTGTTGAGCTCTTGCTCTTTGATCCGCTTCCTTTTTGTTAACGCCTGCTAATTCATTGTATTTTTCTTCATTTGCCATATTAATATCTCCTTTTTTTATTATTATCTAAAAAATTTTTCCAACATAAATATTATTTCCGGATCACCATCTTTATACTTGCCATAAATTTTGCCAATATTGTATAAGATTATAATCAAGAGAGTTCTAAAAAATCCTATTGTTAAAAATAGTATTGAAACAACAAGTCCAAGTATTGTATATTTGAACTCATTCCAATGAGAACTCGCAAAGTTTTTAATTTTACCTATAAAAAACGAATCTGCTTTTTCCTTCTTTTTTTCAATTATAACTATTTTTTCACTAGTATCTTTTAATATAGAGTTCTCATAATCATTTTGATAATCCGAATATTTTTCATAATTATTTTTCATATGAAACCTCTTAAACTACTCTCTTATTAGAATCTTTTTTAATATCGTAAAATTCTAAATCAACCTTATTTACAGGATAACCTGTGAAAGTTTCTAAACTTTGTGCAATATCTTCTTTTATAGTTTGTCCTAATGAATTTAAATTCTCTCCTTCATAAACACCACATTTGACCCTAGTATTTATTTCGTTAGAATCTCCATTTGTAACCTTGATAATTGCATCTGAATTTCTAATCTCTGGATATTTTCTTACAGTCGTAAGTACATTATCTATAATTGCTCTAGAACTAATGAGCATATCACCAGAATCACCTTTATCAATTACATAATCGTTAGTTGTTGGAAGAGCAATAGTTTTAATCAAAACATATAAAGCTAATAATGCTCCTAAAATAGCAACTACAGTCAAGAAATAGTAGAACCATCCTTGTCTATTGAAATTTTCTAGTGTTGCTGTGACTTTGCCAAAATCAAATATCAAGAAATATGAACAAAATATAGCAAGTAATGTGGCGATAGAAAAAATAATATTAATCCATTTTCGCCATCTTTTCAATTAAATACCTCCACTTCAAAAATTTACTCCCCATATAATATAGATGTCCCAAACTTTAATTTTTACTCATATTCTCAAAAAAATATTTTTAAAATATTATCAATTACGTTATTTATAAATATACATGATTATATGTCCACAATATAACAAGTCCCTTAGCAAAAATATTTAAATGTCAACTTATAATTATTTTGTGAAATTATAATTTTGATATCGGCATTTCTCTTAAAAATTTAAGAAATAAATAGGATCTATAATAAAAAAACATTGGCAATTATTATCTAATTCACTATTTTTACATATAAAGATTTATTTAAGCTAGAAGCTAAATTTGATGCATTTACGTACAAAAAAAGATCTAGTCAAATGACTAAGTCTAAATTCNAAATATGCCTTGATTTGGCATATTTATGCCGAAAACTTAGCCCGGTAGGGCGGAAGAGCTTTTGAAAAAAGCGGGTTTTCGTGTTAGGTGTATCCTGTTAATAAAAAAGAACTAGTCAATTGACTAGCTCTTAGATTATTTGGCGACTTCCTACTCTACCGGGAGGTTGCCCTCCGAGTACCATCGGCGTTATGAGGCTTAACTTCTGTGTTCGGTATGGATACAGGTGTATCCCTCATGCCATCATCACCATATTCTTTTGAACCTTCTAAATAGCTAGTCGAGTTAAAGGACTTAGCTTAAGCTTTTGTTATACTTACGACTTGTCCGTAAGTGTCTTGCCAAGCTAGAGCTCTTCGAGCTCTACCGTTGGGACACTATCGACTAGGACCTATCATACATTTGCTTGGCAAATGTGATTAGGTCCGTAACAATATTTCCAGTCAAGATTTAAAGTTTAGTATCCTTTAGCTTAATACATTACTGTACTTACACCTTGGACCTATCTAAGGTATTTTCTTTACCTTCTTTTAGAAATCTTATCTTGAGGGTTGCTTCGTACTTAGATGCTTTCAGTACTTATCAATGCCATACTTAGCTACCCAGCTATGCTTCTGGCGAAACAACTGGTACACCAGTGGTATGTCCATCCCGGTCCTCTCGTACTAGGGACAGCTCCTCGCAAATTTCTTACGCCCACGCTGGATAGGGACCGAACTGTCTCACGACGTTCTGAACCCAGCTCGCGTGCCTCTTTAATGGGCGAACAGCCCAACCCTTGGGACCTACTTCAGCCCCAGGATGAGACGAGCCGACATCGAGGTGCCAAACCTCCCCGTCGATGTGGACTCTTGGGGGAGATAAGCCTGTTATCCCCGGGGTAGCTTTTATCCGTTGAGCGATGGCCCTTCCATGCGGTGCCACCGGATCACTAAGTCCGTATTTCTACTCTGCTTGATCTGTATATCTCGCAGTTAAGCTCGCTTGTGCCTTTGTACTCTGCGAATGGTTTCCGTCCATTCTGAGCGAACCTTTGAACGCCTCCGTTACTTTTTGGGAGGCGACCGCCCCAGTCAAACTGCCAAACTGACAATGTCCATTGCCCAG
>NZ_LT635780.1 GCF_900128425.1 Anaerococcus urinomassiliensis | reverse complement strand
AAAAATAAAAATTCTGGTTACCAAAGAGGGCAAATTTCACTTTATAAAGTGAGGGGTGTTTTATCATCTTTCTATAAAAATCAAAATACTTTGAAGTGTGAATATTCTTGAAATTGATTATGTGAGATTAGCATATTTCAAATTTAATCCACTTATCAAGGTAAAAAAATAATTTACATAGGAGGTAAAATGCAAGCAATAAAGATTTATAGTATGAGAGTTGCTATGTTATGTAGACTTTATGATCTTAAATTAATTAATGATAAGGAATATACAAAAATAAAAAATAGAATAGAAAATGATTATAAGAAGAGAGATAGAAAGTAGTTAAATTTGTGATATAATAACACTGTAGAAAGATACAAAATGGGAAGGAGGTAAAATGAATACTAAAGTAAAATTAATAAAAGCTTCAAATACAGGAGCAAGAAATAGAAATGCACTACATTTAGATTTAAAACGAGTTGCAGCATATTGTCGAGTTAGCACTGATAGTAAAGACCAACTTGAATCATACAAATCGCAAGTTGATTATTATACAAATCTAATAAAAAACAATAAGAACTGGACTTTAGCTGGTATATACGCAGATGAAGCAACAACAGGAACAACTGCTACTAAAAGAGCTGATTTCATGAGACTGATTAGCGATTGTCAAAATGGAGATATAGATATGATAATAACAAAATCTATATCAAGATTTGCTAGAAACACATTAGATACTTTGAAATATGTAAGATTATTAAAGGAAAATAATGTTGGTGTAGTATTTGAAGAAGAAAATATAGATACTTTGACAATGGATGGAGAGCTACTATTAACAATATTAAGTTCAGTAGCTCAACAAGAAGTAGAAAATACCTCAGCCCATGTGAAAAAAGGACTAAAAATGAAAATGGAAAAAGGGGAGCTTATTGGTTTTCAAGGTTGCCTTGGATACGACTATGACCCTATAACAAAAAGTGTCTCTATAAATGAAGAAGAAGCTAAGATTGTTAGATATATCTTTAAAAGATATTTAGAAGGCAATGGTGGTTCGGTCATTGGTAGGGAACTAGAAGAACAAGGATATCTCACTCCTAGAGGTAAAACAAAATGGTCTGACACTACAGTGTTAGGAGTAATTAAAAATGAAAAGTATATTGGCGATATACTAATGGGAAAGACCTTCACAGTTGATCCCATAACAAAAAGAAGACTAGCAAACTTTGGTGAATCTGATAAATATCATATTGAAAATCATCACGAGCCAATTATATCAA
>NZ_LT635779.1 GCF_900128425.1 Anaerococcus urinomassiliensis | reverse complement strand
AGATAGAGTCCGTATAATTGTGTAAAAAGAAAAGGTCATTTGAAACCTAAACTAGTACAATGTTTTCAACGACAAAAACCAACTAGGAGGAACAAATGACCCAATTACACTTTACAATTAATCAAGAAGAAATACAAAATTTAATTAATGAATCTGTAGATAATAAAATTGCTAAATCTATCTTAACAAAAGTTTTTAATGAACTTATGGAAAAAGAAAGAGACGAATATTTAGAAAATACAGCCTATCAAAGAGATCCTAGCAGAACTACTTATCGCAATGGATACTACGAACGTGACTATACAACAAAAATAGGAACATTAACTTTAAAAGTACCTAGAACAAGAGATGGTAAATTCTCGACAGAACTATTCGAAAGATATCAAAGAAATGAAAAAGCCCTACTTGCAACCATGCTAGAAATGTATATTCAAGGAGTATCAACAAGGAAAGTATCCAAGGTAATAGAAAACATGTGTGGTAAAACATATTCTAAATCCTTTGTATCATCCCTAACTAAAGAGTTAGACGAAGAAGTAAAACTATGGAGAAATAGTGACCTAAGTTCGATTAAATATCCTTATGTAATTGTAGATGTAGTATACATAAAAGTAAGAGAAAACAATCGAGTAGTATCAAAGGCCTGTCATATTGCAATAGGAATAAATGAAAAAGGAAATAGAGAAATAATAGGCTTAGACTTAAGCTCTAGCGAAAGTGAATACTCTTGGTCAAACTTCTTTGAATATTTAAAATCTAGAGGGCTATGCGGCCTTAAAATGGTCATATCAGACGCCCATAAAGGCCTAGTAAAAGCAATAAAAGAAACATTCGTAAATGTAATATGGCAAAGATGTCAGGTACATTTCTTAAGAAATATCCTATCAAAAGCACCAAAGAAAAACACTGAAGACTTTAGAACTGATATAAAAACACTATTTAAAATCCAGGATATAAACATAGCAAGAAAAATGAAGGATGAGATCTTCTTAAAATACGAAAACGAAAAGAAATTTGAAAACTCATTAAACGCCTTAGATGAAGGATTTGAAGATACCTTTGCATACCTAGCTAATGATGTAATTCATAGTAGACTTAGATCAACAAATTGCTTAGAAAGATTAAACGAAGAAGTTAGAAGACGAGAAAAAGTAGTTAGAATATTCCCAAATGAAGAATCAGCTATACGATTAATAGGCGCAATCCTCATTGATATCAATGAGGATTGGATAACATCTTCTAAATTGTATATTAAAATGAAATAGTAATTATTGTGCTAGTAAATTTTACACAATATTATGGACTTGACTAA
>NZ_LT635778.1 GCF_900128425.1 Anaerococcus urinomassiliensis | reverse complement strand
AGCTAACGCAATAAACACTCCGCCTGGGGAGTACGCACGCAAGTGTGAAACTCAAAGGAATTGACGGGGACCCGCACAAGCAGCGGAGCATGTGGTTTAATTCGAAGCAACGCGAAGAACCTTACCAAGTCTTGACATATTTCGGAAGGATTTAGAGATAGATCCCTATATCTTCGGATAACTGAAATACAGGTGGTGCATGGTTGTCGTCAGCTCGTGTCGTGAGATGTTGGGTTAAGTCCCATAACGAGCGCAACCCCTATGGCTAGTTACCATCATTAAGTTGGGGACTCTAGCAATACTGCCGGTGACAAACCGGAGGAAGGTGGGGATGACGTCAAATCATCATGCCCTATATGACTTGGGCTACACACGTGCTACAATGGCAGGTACAGAGGGCAGCGAGATTGTGAAATTAAGCGAACCTCAAAAAGCCTGTCCCAGTTCGGATTGCACTCTGCAACTCGAGTGCATGAAGTTGGAGTTGCTAGTAATCGCAGATCAGAATGCTGCGGTGAATGCGTTCCCGGGTCTTGTACACACCGCCCGTCACACCATGGAAGTTGGCAATACCCGAAGCCTGTGAGCGAACCGATTGGACGCAGCAGTCGAAGGTAGGGTCAGTAACTGGGGTGAAGTCGTAACAAGGTAGCCGTATCGGAAGGTGCGGCTGGATCACCTCCTTTCTAAGGAAGCCCGGCATACTGGGTGAAAAATTAGCGAAGCGATTTTTCATCATTTTTCAAAGTTTCGAAGAAACAAGAAAAATGACGCAAGAACTTGTAATAAGAAAATTAGACTAAGCTAATAAAAAAACTAACCAAAAGTTTTGCAAAGCAAAAGCAAGTTACGCCCTTACAAGATAAGCAAATAAGCAAGTAAAGGCTAAAAACACCAGTAACCGGAACGGGGAACGATACGTTGTTCCCCAACCGATAGAAAAAAACTACGTATTCATTGATATTAAATATATGGGGGTATAGCTCAGCTGGGAGAGCACCTGCCTTGCACGCAGGGGGTCAAGAGTTCGAATCTCTTTACCTCCACCATAATGACCTATCCCAATTCATCAAAGATGAATTGATGGAAGGTCAGACGTCGCGGCGTTTCAAAGTTGCTTGCAACTTTGTCAGCAAGCCGACGCGTTTGATCTAGGATAAAGTCATTAAAGTCAGGATTTCCAAACGCGCGAAGCGGGTTTGTAGAAAGCTACGGCGACAGTCGTACGAATAATATATTCGCTGATTAACATGAACCACTCAGCAATGAGAAAAAATCAAATAGCAAACAATATTTCCAGTCAAGAAAGAAAGGGCGCCAGGTGGATGCCTTGGCACATGAAGACGAAGAAGGACGTAAGTGAACGAAAACTAGGGAAAGCTCACAAAAAGCAATGACCCCTAGGACTCCGAATGGGGAAACCCGGCTGTGGAAGACACAGTCATCATTAAGTAAATACATAGCTTAATGAAGTAAGACCCTGCGAACTGAAACATCTAAGTAGCAGGAGGAAAAGAAAGAAAACTCGATTTTCCCAGTAGCGGCGAGCGAAAAGAAAACAGCCCAACCCAACAAGAAATATTTTCTCCAGTCAAATCATTTGGGAAAATGAACCAAAGAAAGTGAAAGTCTTGTAGACAAAAGAGAAAATATTTTAGGGAGCAAGTAGCAGTGAACACGAGGAATTTGCTGTGAAGACAGGGGGCCCATCCCCTAAGGCTAAATACTAACATGTGACCGATAGCGAACAAGTACCGTGAGGGAAAGGTGAAAAGAACCCCGCAAGGGGAGTGAAAAAGAACCTGAAACCTAGTGCCTACAAGCAGAGAGAGCTCAAAAGAGTGATCTCGTACCTTTTGTAGAATGGGCCAGCGAGTTATCATACTAAGCAAGATTAAGCATCTAAGATGCGTAGTCCAAGCGAAAGCGAGTCTTAACAGGGCGGATAGTTTAATATGATAGACCCGAAACCGGGTGATCTATCCATGGTCAGAGTGAAGGTGAAGTAAAATTCACTGGAGGCTCGAACCGGGTACGGTTTAAAACGTATCGGATGAACTGTGGATAGGGGCGAAAAACCAAACGAACCCGGAGATAGCTGGTTCTCCTCGAAATAGCTTTAGGGCTAGCCTATGACC
>NZ_LT635777.1 GCF_900128425.1 Anaerococcus urinomassiliensis | reverse complement strand
ATGATTAATTCATCTACCGTCCTCTCACACCACCGTACGTACGGTTCCGTATACGGCGGTTCTACAGTTTAATATGAACTTTATTGTAATAGCTGACTAGGGATATATAGCCCCTTTCAGCTATTCTTTTGTTGTTAAGAGCTCTGTTTAGTACTGGACTTTTGGCTATTCTCCAATAGGATTTACGTGTATTTGCCCATTGCCAGGCTTGAAATTTTGCTGTTCCTAATTTTACTAAGTTTGTAAATTTGGTTTTGATTTTTTTCCAGCTTTTCCATGCACACATTCTTATTCTTCTTCTTAACCACTCGTCTAGGTTTTGAAGATGGTTTCTCATATTTGCCAATTTGAAATATTGTATCCATCCTCTTATGATTTGGTTGATTTTTATTCTTCTTTGCTTATAGCCTAGTGCATTACTTCTGTTTGTTACTTCTTTTAGTTTTGTCTTCAGTTTCTTTAGGCTTTCTTTGTGTACTTTTAGTTGGGTTCCGTTGTTATGGTAAAATCCATACCCTAGATATTTTGTTTGGCTTAATTTTCTTATTGATGTCTTTTCCTCATTTACTTTAAGTTTTAATTTTCCTTCTAACAGCTTTTTGACTATTTTGTGGTATCTTTCGGCTGCTTTTCTATTTCTTGCAAATATTAGCATGTCGTCTGCATATCTTACAAATTTGTATCCCCATTTTCCAAATTCTTGGTCAGCTTCGTTTAGGTAGATGTTTGCTAGTAATGGACTTAAGGGTCCACCTTGTGCTACTCCTTTGTCTGATTTTACTTTTATTCCATCTATCATTATTCCTGATTTTAGATATTTGTGTATTAGGGATATTACGTCTCCATCTTTTATTTCTTCTGATAGGATTTGTATGAGTTTGGATTGGTTTACTGTTTCGAAGTATTTTTCTAGGTCTAAGTCTACTACCCAGGTGTTTCCTTCTTCTGCTATTTCTTTTATCCTTTTTAGGGCATCATGCGCGCTTCTATTTGGTCTAAATCCATAGCTGTTTTCTGAGAATTTCTTTTCATAGATTGGGCTTAATTTTTGTGCTATTGCTTGTTGTATTACCCTATCTGTTGTTGTGGGTATGCCTAGATTTCGTTTCTTTCCATTTGATTTTGGTATTTGTACCCTTTTTACTGGTTTGGGTTTGTATTTCCTTGCTCTTATTTGTCCTAGTATTTTCTCTTTGTTTTCTTTTAGATATTCTAGAAGTTCTTCTGTTGTTATT
>NZ_LT635776.1 GCF_900128425.1 Anaerococcus urinomassiliensis | reverse complement strand
TGTAAATGATAAACTAAAAGTGGTCCAATAATCGATTAATTCTAATCGAAAAATGGTCCACTTGTTTTAGTTTGTACTCCGTATGTAAAGTATAGGTACGGAGGTATGTGAGGTGATTAAATTAATGGATAAGAATGCAATAATAAGACTTAAAAATCAAGGATATTCAAATAGAGAAGTATCTAGAATACTTAAGATTAATAGGAAGACTGTAGCTAAATATTGGAATAAGTACCAGGAAGATGTTAAGAATTTAGATAATCCTAATTTAGATAGAGCATTAGTTCAAGAAGAAATTGCCAAGGCGCCTTCCTACGATTCTTCTAATAGAAAGAAGATCAAATATACAAAAGAAGTAGATGAGTATCTTGATCAGATTTTAGAAAGTGAGAAAAGAAAGGATTCTATCTTGGGTAATCATAAGCAAGCTTTAAGCGTTGTTCAGATTCATAAGATGATTGTTGATAAGGGTTTTGATATATCTTATCCTTCAATAGCAGTTTATGTTAGAAAGAAAAGAGAAGCTTCTAAAGAATGCTTCATTAAGCAAGTATATGATTTTGCTGATAGGTTAGAATATGACTTTGGTGAACTTAAGCTTGTAATCGATGGCAAACTTGTTAGTTTAAATATGGCTGTTATGAGTTCCCCAGCATCTAATTTTAGATGGGCTTATCTATACACAAGTCAAAATCAAGATGTATTCTTTGATTCACAAGTAAGATTTTTTAATATGATTGGAGGAATGTATAGAGAAATAGTCTATGATAATATGAGAAATGTTGTTAGTAAGTTCATAGGTAGAAATGAAAAAGAACTTAACCCAAGATTAATAGAGTTTGCCAACTACTATGGCTTTTCAGTCAATGTAACCAATTGTTTTTCAGGAAA
>NZ_LT635775.1 GCF_900128425.1 Anaerococcus urinomassiliensis | reverse complement strand
TGATATGTACCCTCTTTACTGGACAAACCAGTAAGGAGG
Organism: Anaerococcus urinomassiliensis; assembly: GCF_900128425.1. Lineage (NCBI taxonomy): Bacteria > Bacillati > Bacillota > Tissierellia > Tissierellales > Peptoniphilaceae > Anaerococcus > Anaerococcus urinomassiliensis. The sequence continues at coordinate 861 of NZ_LT635775.1, read as the reverse complement.
GTATTTTTATGAAATATAGTTATGAATTCAAAAAAGAATGCGTACAATTGTATAGAGAAGGTAAATGGCCTGATACACCTGAAGGAGCTAAAGAAAAAAACTTTCATGATTCAATTAGAACATGGTTTAAGTTAGAAGAACTTCATGGACCAGAAATTTTAAAACACGGAAATAATATTAATTGGACTGCTGATGAGAAATTAGAAATGATATCTAAAGTGTTAGCTGGAAATTCCATAAAATCTATAGCAATCGAAAATGGAATCAATGATGGACAACTTTATTCATGGGTTAACAAGTATAAAAATTATGGATATAATGGTCTTGTGAATAAAAAGAAAGGCCGTAAATCTAAAAATACAAGTATGAAAAATAATAATAACCATAAAGCAAAAGAACTTAATGAATCTGAAAGAGAAGAACTAATAAAACTTAGAGCAGAAAATGAATATATAAAAGCAGAAAACGAAATAATAAAAAAAGAGATCGCCTTGAGAGAAGAACGTTACGCTGCGCAACTCAAGGCGAAAAAGCAGCGATTGTCAAAGAACTCAAAGAAGAAGGATACAGACTAAAATATCTTTTAAAAGCTATTGATATGCCAAGATCAACATACTATTTTGAAATAAACAAAGTTGATAATATAAAGATTAAGAATAGTCATATTGCAGATAAAATAACTCAAATATTTAACTTACACAAAGGAAGATATGGAGTAAGAAGAGTATATATGGATCTGATAAATCAAGGTTATGTCATAAATCATAAAAGAGTTCAAAGAATAATGCATGAGCTAAAACTATTTGGAAAAAGATCTAAGGAAAAATATCACTCATATAAGGGGAAGGTAGGTAAAGTAGC
>NZ_LT635774.1 GCF_900128425.1 Anaerococcus urinomassiliensis | reverse complement strand
ATAGTTAAAAGACCACGAACAAAAGGTAAAGTTGAAAGCCAAATGAAAATATTAGATGAGTTAGATGCTTATCAAGGAAAGCTATCATACAAAGAACTGATAGATAAGGTTGGAAAGATAAATTTAAGAAAGAATATGAGTATCCACCAAGGAACATCTAAAACTCCGATATCCTTGTTAGAAAAAGATAAAGGCTCCTTAAAAGCTCTTCCATCTAAAGAGATTAGGAGCCGATATCAAAACCATCAAAGCATTGTCAAAGTTAACGAATCTTCGATGATATCATACAAATCTAACCAATATTCTCTACCAACTGAATACATCGGAAAGACCGTAACACTACAAGTAGAAGACAACTACTTGTACCTGTATGATACCACACAATTAATAGTTAAGCATAAAATTACCAATAAAAAGCTAAACTATCTTAAAGAACATTATCAAGAAATAACTAAAAAGACAATGCCCTACAAAGATGAAGTAGACATAAAAAAATTCTCAAAAGAAAACTTAAAAAAGATAGGAGCCTTGTTTGACAATTAAAGAAACCAGCAATTACCTAAGATTAAAAGAAAATTTAGAATACTTAAAATTAAAACAATTCATCTTACACATAGATGATCAAATAGCTGATAGAAATACATCTTTAGTAGAATCCTTGTTAAAATTAACGGATTATGAAGTAGATACAAAAAGAATAAACGCAGCCAATCAGATGGTAAAAACAGCAGCATTTCCTTCTTTAAAAGACATATCAACTTTTGATTTCTCCTTTCAACCTAGCATTAATGAAAGACAAATTAAAGATTTATGTCAATTAGGGTTTCTAGAAAACAATGAAAATATAGTATTTCTAGGATCGAGTGGAGTAGGCAAAACTCATTTATCAATATCAATAGGTATAGAAGCGGCAAGACAAAGATATTCAACATATTTTATCAAATGTGCAAATCTACTAGAAAATCTAAAGAAAGCTCAAGATGAAAATAGGTTAGAAGCAAGACTAAAGCATTAC
>NZ_LT635773.1 GCF_900128425.1 Anaerococcus urinomassiliensis | reverse complement strand
TTCCTCCTCGTATATTATAGTTGTAGTATTTAATACTACTTTTTGTTCTCTATCCCACTTTCTTGTGGGATAATAATTGTATAGATAGAGGTCGTAGATTTCCTCCTTGAAGCTAGTCTTCCTTAAAAAGGGTTACGCCTCTTCTTTACGTCTTTATCAGTATGAGCTGGATAGCACATTTCGTTGCTGTATGTCTAACGAGGTTTGATTGTCGTAAAGTTATTGAGGGTTCTTTCTCTATCTAAATTTATATTTAAGCTAGGTGATTTTATGTTTTACATTGGTGTTGATATTGCAAAGAACAACCACGAAGCCTCAATAATTGATTCTAATGGGAAACTTGTTTCTGAGTCTTTTTCTTTCTCTAATTCTATTAGGGGTTTAGAGAAGTTTCAGAAATTTATTTCCTCTTTTTCGATTGATTCTAACAATTGTATTATTGGTATGGAAGCTACTGGGCATTATTGGCTTTCTCTTTATTCTTTCTTGATTGATTTAGGTTTTTCTTGTGTTGTTATTAATCCCATTCAGTCTGATGCTTTTAGAAAGATGTATATTAGACAGACTAAGAATGATTCTGTTGATTCTTTTGTTATTGCTCAAATTCTTAGGTTTGGTGAGTTTTCTGTTTCTCATTTTTCTGATGAGGATACTTTTGCTTTAAGAAATCTTTCTAGGTTTAGGTTTGCTCTTGTTGATGAAGCTTCTGATTGGAAAAGAAAGCTTGTTGCTATTTTAGATCAGGTTTTCCCTGAGTATTCTTCGCTTTTTTCTAATATTTATGGTGTTGCTTCTAAAGAGCTTTTGAGTAAGTTCCCTTTACCTGAAGATATGATTTCTATTCCTGCTGATGAGCTTGCTAAGATGTTGTCTAAGTGTAGTAAGGGGCACTTTGGCCTTGATAAGGCTAAAGAAATTCAAGAGAAGGCTTCTAATTCTTTTGGTGTTAAGTTTGCTTTGAAGTCTTTTTCTTTTCAAATTAAACAGATTATTGCTCAAATTTCTTTTCTTGAAGATCAGATAGCTGATATTGAAGATGAAATTTCTTCTATGATTAATTCTTTATGCCCTGTTATTACTTCTATCACTGGTATTGGCGATATCTTAGGTGGTGCTATTTTCTCAGAAATTGGTGATATTTCTCGTTTTGAGAGAGCTAACCAGTTAGTTGCTTATGCTGGTTTAGATGTTGCTGTTAAGCAATCTGGTAATTTTAATGCAACCGATACGAAGATTTCTAAGCGTGGCTCTCCTTATCTTAGACGTGCTATTTGGCTTGCTGCTAGTGTAGCTGCCTTTAAGGACCCTGCTTTGTCTGTTTACTATCAAAAACTTAGACAAAGGGGTAAGGCTCATGGTACAGCTATTGGTGCTGTTGCTAGAAAACTTACTAACATAATTTTTGCAGTTTTAAGAGATAACAAAACTTACGTACCGAATATTTAGTTGTTATTTAATTTTTCTAAGCCTAAATTTTTAGGCTTGTTTGACGTGCATTAAATTTCAAGATAAATTATTTTTTATTTTCTCTTGACATTTGATAGCTGGTCT